>CANHVD010000050.1 GCA_947463775.1 Planctomycetaceae bacterium
GCCGATCGTTTCTTGTTGCATCCGGGATGGGATTTGCCGGACTCAAGTTCGGTCGCCCGGTTCAAGCTCGAGATACCGCCGGAGCGGCCAGCTCACCCGGGACAGCGAAGTCCACAATTCTCTTCTTCCTGAGCGGCGGAGCGTCTCACTTGGATATGTGGGACATGAAACCGACCGCTCCGCTGGAGTATCGAGGACCATTTCAGCCGATCGCAACATCAGCTCCGGGAGTGGTCCTCAGCGAACATCTGCCGCTACTGGCTCGCCAGGCTCATCATCTGGCAGTGATCAATTCGATCGGTGGATCTGTCAGCACCAATGATCATCACGCTGGCTACTACTACAATCTGACCGGACATGTTCCTGATCCAACATTCCTTTCCCTGGGGAATAGCCGCACGCCGTATCCTTCGGACTGGCCTTATATGGGGACAGTCGTCGCTGCCAAGCGGCCACCGCATCCTCAGTTAACCAACGCGATTACTTTGCCGCATATGGAAGGCGCACCGGCTTATACTCGCCCCGGTCAGTTCTCTGCTCGTCTGGGCATCGAACATGATCCGCTCTACATCGACGGCTCGCGAGAGAATCCACTGAAGTTTCATGCGCCGGCTCTGGTACTGCACGGCGACGTGTCTCAGCAGCGATTAAACAATCGTGGATCATTATTGAAACAGATCGATGCGGCTCATCGAGAATTCGATCAGTATGCCGGAGTTCAAAAATGGAACCGCCAGCAGGCTCGCGCGATGTCGCTGCTGATGGCATCCGGTACTACGGAAGCGTTTGACCTTTCAACAGAACCAGTCTCAGTTCGCCAGCGTTACGGCGAAGGCATCAACGGTACAAGTTTGCTGTTGGCTCGCCGCCTGGTCGAAGCGGGCGTGCCCTTCGTTACAGTCTTCTGGAAAGGCGATGAAAAAGCTGCTGAAGCTCGCAAGTGTGCCAGTGGTGGCGGCTGGGATACTCATGGAAATAACTTTGGCTGTCTCAAGGATGACTTGCTGCCTCAGTTTGACCGAGGTTTCTCTGCGTTGGTTGAAGACCTGGCGGATCGCGGCATGCTGGACGAGACTTTGCTTCTGGTCACCAGTGAAATGGGGCGCAAGCCGAAGATTGGCGATCCGCGTTCCGGTGGAGTGACCGGTGCTGGCCGCGATCACTGGACGCATTGCCTGACGGATATTATGGCTGGAGGAGGATTGCGAGGCGGACAGACCTATGGTTCCAGCGATCGTTTCGGAGAATATCCTTCCGAAAAACCTCTGACACCCGCAGACATCACAAAGACTGTTTATCATGCCATGGGCGTTACTGACCTGCAGGCTTTTGATGCAGAGAACCGCCCATACGATCTTCTGGCTGAAGGCAGTGTGATTTCGGATCTGTTCTGAAGGCCATAACGCCCCGTGCAATTTGGCTGGCCGCGAAGGAAATACGAACTGCCGAGGCGCTCGCTGCATCGCGGAGCTGCATTCCGGCCGAGGAAAGAGAATTCGGGCAGCACGACAAAACTCGAACGCAAAAAAAAGAAGCGGACAGTTGCCTGTCCGCTTCGTTCATGTCTTTGCCCCGACATGAATGGGGTCGTCTGTTCGTCCTTTTCCTTCTTCAGGGGCGAGGCCCTTATTCCTCGCTGTTGAAGGGTACGCTGACCAATTGAGTACCGTTGGAAGTTTTTATCAAAAGAACTAACTGACGTTTTTCTTTTGCTGCCTGCAGGCCTTTTTCGAAGTCCTCCAGCGAATTAATCTCGGTTTTTCCGATGCGTGCGATCACAACACCGGGCCTCAGTCCAATTCGAGCGGCAAGACTCTCCCTCTGTACATTTGTTACTACAACTCCGGTTTCGGTATCCAGTTCAAGTTCCCGCGCCAGTTCTGGGGTGAGTTCCTGAACTTCCGCGCCAAGGGCGTCAACCTGCTGACTGGCTTGAGCAACTTGTTCAGGAAACTCGGCGGCCACAACTGTCAGCTCAAGTTCTTTGCCGTCGCGGAGGACAACCAGCGGATAGGATTCACCGATGCCTAGTCGCTCAGCCACGGTGATCAACTGCTGGCGATTGCTGACTGCACGATCATTAAGCTTCAGAATAACGTCCTGAACTTTGACTCCCGCCTGTTCTGCTGGTGATCCCTTTGTGACTTCCGAAACAATCACGCCTTTGGACGTGGGCAGTTCCAGGGCCTTCGCGATGTCAGAATCGACATCATCCGGCTTTACTCCCAGATAGGCTCGGCGAACTTTCCCGTCACTGGCCAATTGATCGCCGACCCACTTGGCAAGAGTGACCGGCACAGCAAAGCCAACACCATCGTATCCGCCACTGCGAGTTTCAATCGCCGTGTTGATACCGATGACTTCACCAGCGAGATTCACCAGTGGACCACCGCTGTTGCCAGGATTGATGGCCGCGTCGGTCTGCAGGAACTCCTGTCGCGAAGGAAGATTTTTCAGCCCCCGTGATTTCGCGCTGATGATGCCCTGAGTCACCGTGCGATCCAATCCGAATGGACTGCCGAAAGCGAGGACCCAGTCTCCGATTTCCATTTGGGAGTCATCTCCCAGCTTCAACGCGGGTAACTGCCGATCAACTGTAATCCGCAGCACAGCAACGTCAGCAAATTCATCGGACTTGATATCCGTCGCGATGTGTTCGGTACCATCTTCCAGTGTCACTGAAACCTCATCCGCATCACGCACGACATGCGCGTTGGTCATAATGAGGCCATCAGAGGAGATAATGAAACCGGAACCTTCACCAGTAGCGATGCCCTGAGAGCCATCGCCCTGCTGTTCTCGCATCCGCTCACGAAGCTGGCCAAGCAGATCATCAAACTGTCCGCCGCCGGGGATGCCGCCAAATTGATCCTCGAACTGACTCAGCTGAGGACTCTGCACCTTGCGAATCGTGCGAACAGAAACGATCGACGGCAGGGTCTGTTTAGCGACCCAGCGAAATCCTGTCGACAGCTCCTCCGCGCGAGCCAGCGCTGGAGGCCGCTCCGTCGCTTCGTCGGCAAACGTGCTGACGCTCCGCTCGCCATGATTCCAAAGAACTGAACCCAATAAAGCAGCGACACCGGTCGCTGCGATAGGCAATCGCAGTGACTTCATAGTTTTACATACTCCAAAATCTCGAAAGGATTCTCTGCCGCAGGGAGTACTCCCCCACATCCGATCATTCTGGCAGTCCACGTTTCCACGTAAGCAACCAGCATGCCGAAATCTGCTGCTCACTCAACCACCGCAGACTCGACCTTCAAGGCCGAATTCATGTTGCTGGATGAGTTGCCGCAGCCGGAAAAATCCTAATAGATTTTTTGAAGACTTCGCTAATCCTTCGCGCTCGAGCGTCCCGGACGGTACCCCTTGCCCGGGGCGTTGCGTGACTGCTTCTTTGAGCCCTTGCCTTTCGGTTTGGATCCCTCTGCGGTTGGGATTGTGTGCACGTAATCCCCGCGGACTCGAGTGTTCGCTTCCGAACGTCGCTTGTCGAGTGCTTCTTTGGGCGGATTGGCGGGGATCAGACAGTCGCACCCGGAACCGATCAGATCCTGTCGACCAGCCTGCTCCAGAGCCTTGCGGACATCAAAGTAGTTCTCCGGCTTGAAGAACTGCATCAACGCACGTTGCAACTTGCGGTCTCGCAGGTGCTGAGCCACATACACGGGCTTCTTTGTGAATGGGTCAATGCCCGTGTAATACATCGCAGTCGCCACATCGAACGGGGCCGGAATGAAGTCCTGCACCTGGTCCGGGCGATAGTGATTGCGTTTCAAAAACAGTGCCAGGTCAATCATCGCATTCAGGTCGCTGCCCGGATGGCTGGCGATGTAATACGGGATGATGTACTGCTTTTTGCCAGCCGCTTTGGATTCGCGATCAAACACTTCGGCGAACTTATCGAAGTCATCGCTTGCCGGTTTCCGCATCAGCTCCAGCACACCCGCGTCGGAATGTTCCGGAGCGACCTTCAGATGCCCGCCCACGTGATGTCGAACAAGATCCTTCATGTATTCCGGAGATCGACGAGCCAGATCCATGCGAATCCCGCTGGCAACGAACACCTTCTTGATGCCCGGGGTTTCACGTGCATCCTTCATCAGCTTGACCAGCGGTCCGTGGTCCGTACCCAACAGTTTGCAGATCGTTGGATGGACACAGGACTGCCTTCGGCATTTGGCCTCGACTTCAGGTCGACTGCATCGCATCTCGTACATATTGGCTGTCGGCCCGCCAATGTCGCTGATCACGCCCTTGAACTGAGGATCCTCGGTCATCGTCTTGATTTCACCGAGCACCGATTCGTGACTTCGAGACTGAATAATGCGTCCCTGATGCGTCGTGATCGAACAGAATGTGCAGCCGCCAAAACAGCCACGCATGATGGTGACCGAGTCCTTAATCATCTCAAACGCCGGGATCTTCTCCGTATAAGAATGATGCGGACGTCGCGTATAAGGCATTCCATAAATCGCATCCATCGCAGGCTTGGAAATCGGCAAGCGAGGCGGATTGCAGACAACCGCCTGGCGATCGTGAAACTGCACCAGACCTTTGGCGTTGTACGGGTTGGTTTCGTTGTGAATGATCTTCGTGGCCTCGGCGAACTGCATCTTGTCCGAAGCGACCATCTCAAAACTCGGCAATCGCAGGAACTCGGGCGACTTCGAGGCATCGCCGAACTTTTCGTCTGACTCCTTTGCCCCCAGGACATAGGCCATCCCGCGCATATCGCGAAGGTCGCGGACGGTTTCGCCAGCGGCCAATCGGCGAGCGATCTCCAGAATGGTGTCTTCGCCCATTCCGAATCCCACAAGATCGGCCTTGGCATCCAACAGAATCGACCGGCGAACTTTGTCGCTCCAATAATCGTAGTGAGCCAGTCGTCGCAACGAAGCTTCCACACCACCAGCAATCACAGGCACACCTGGGAATGCTTCTCGAGCGCGCTGACAGTAGCCCAGAGTTGCACGATCAGGACGCAGGCCGATACGTCCGCCGGGCGAATAGGCATCATCGTTGCGGACTTTGCGGTTCGCCGTGTAGTGGTTAATCATCGAATCCATATTCCCCGCGCTGATGGCGAAGAATAGACGTGGCTTCCCAAAGGTCTTCCAGGCGTCGCAGGAACGCCAGTCCGGCTGACTGACAATGCCCACTTTAAATCCGCCGGCCTCCAGAGTTCTTCCGAGAATGGCCATCGCAAAACTTGGATGATCGATGTACGCATCGCCGGTGATGATCACGACGTCGAGCTCATTCCAGCCGCGTTCTTTCGCCTCGGCCATGGTCATCGGCAGCGGCTTTGCATCCCGCGCGCGGCGATCCTGGATTTTCAAAGCGGCCAGCGGATCGGCGTCGGCCACGGAAGAATTGAGAATTGGGAGGCTGATTTTCGGAGAGGTTGTCATGCCGCGGATGATATCAGTCTCCCGGGCAGTCATCTACGAGTGATCTGGCTGTGTCCCGGAGATTCGAAAAACGTTCACCGTTGGGTGATTTGGAAGGGGGCTATTCCGTCGCTTTGCCTCGCCAGGGCAGGCTTTTCTGGAACTCGCCCATCATCGCCTTGACAATCTCCTGGTTGTCCTGAGGAGTCAGCGCGATCGTTTTTTGCATCACTTCGATCGCCTCGGGGAAGCGTTTGAGTTCAGCGAAGGCGGCCGCTTTTGTCGCGAGATAGTTCCACTGTTGGTTCTGTGTGCGGTCACAGATCTCCGTGGAGATTCGCAGTGACTCCTGACCATTTCGAAGGGATTCCGTGACTGCTGTGGCATAAATCCACGCCACACCGTCCAGAATTCTATCGGATGGCTTTGACTTTAACGACGAAAGGAGCAGTTGCAACGCCTCCTGTTCTCGCCCACTCTCCATGAAGGCGACCCCCAATAGACCGTGGATTCGTGTGATGTCCGGGTCCATTTTGTGGACGGCTTCGTATTGAACCATGGCTTCGTTGAGCTTTTGGTTCTGAAACAACGCGTCCGCGAGCATCAGTCGAGAAGCCACGTTGGCCGGTTCGAGTTCAATGACTTTTGTGAGATATTCGATTGTTTCTTCGGGGCTGGCATCCATAGAGGGAGGTGATGGAGTCTGCATTTTTCGAATGCGGATGTCACTGATGCGGATTTCGCCCATGTCAACTTCCCAGACATTGGCACCAAAGCTTAGCTGTCCATTGGCGCGGAAGTCGCTGACAGGTCGCACCGGGACAAGTGATTGGTTGACGAACAGGCGATATTGACCTGTCCAGATCTGGAGTCCCATCATGGCCTTGTCCTCCAGCCCATCAAGATAATATGTCTGACGCTGAACTCCGTTTGGCAAATACGTTCCGGCAACTCGAGGATGGTCATCTGTTACAAACGTCATGCCACCGGGCTCTCCCAGGAGTACGGCTTGTGAGACGAGGCCGACATGCACACCGACGCGATCGAAGAACTGCTCGCCTCGAATTCGTTCGAGCGTGACCTGCAACTCATAGGGCGGCGCAAAGACAACGCGAGGAATCGCCAGAGGGGTTGAATCGCCGCGCGTCAAATTAGAAAGGCGAAGTGACGACGGGCTTTCGACTGTCGCTGTACACTCCTGAATTCTCCAGTGATTCAGTTCTGGATCGAATGGCAGGTCAACCCATTCTCCGGACAGAAATTTCTTTTGCAGCGTCAGGCTGTATTCTCGCTCGGCAAGGTACATTGTCGCCCGCAGAACCTGGTTCTTCTGTTTCGCTTCTGAGACCACTTTGATGGCCTGATCAAGTTCTTCTTCCGTTGCACTGCGAGGGATGCCGCCGCCGAATCGCTTTTCGATTTCCACCAGCGGAGCCGCATCAGGTTCCGCCAATGCGTAGGCACTTGATGCCGCAAGCGGCGGATCCTGAAGAATGTTGAGCATTGGCTTGATCAATGGAGGACCGTCGATCTTGTCAAGTGCCGCTTTTGCTTCAGCATATCTGTCGTTTCGAATGAGCACAGCCGCTTGAAAACTGGCCTGATTCTTCCACTGGAGGGCCGTTCGTTCGATATTGTTTTCCGTTACCCAATGATCCATAGCCGCCCAGAAGTCGGTCAGTATTTTCACAGACGAGGGAGTCTCCCAGGTCTTTCCTCCGCTGGTCTCTTTCGCGATTTGTGAGATGCAGTCAACCAGCGTGTAAGGCACGGCCGTTTCGAAAGCTTTGGTCGCAGCGCATTCTTCGCCGAACGCCAGTAACTCTTCATGGGAGCCGCCCCATCGCGGCAGCAGGGCGTACATAAACGTTTCATAGGAGGGCATGAAATCGAACTGTGCCCGACATGACAATTCAAACCAATTTCGGGGCGACCATCGTTCGGCAGCACGATTACCATTCGCGAGTGCTGTCATGTTCCATGCCGCGTGGGGCAGGTCTGGACGCAGTAACCATGCCTTGCGAAAATGCAGTGAGGCCGCAGAACCACCGGCCTTGATTGCAGGGAGGTCACTTTCCTTGACAGAATCAACAAACCCCAGCCCTCGGAGATTTCCCGCGACTTGTTTGTAATAGAAGCCTGCCATCAGATGCAGGATATAAGGGCTTGTTTTTTCGCTGGCCAGCAGGTGGCGGTAGAGTAGTTCACGTTCACCGTCATTGAGGATCCCGGCCGCGTTGTACAAATTAAAACAGCTGACGCGGTCCAGTTCCTTGTTCGACGAGTACTCATCCATGCAACGCCCCGTGGCCCGAACGATTTCTTTGACGACCAGACGTCGGTTCATGGCATCGTTTTGATCGATATGGGCAAAACGGAAGATCTGAACTAACAATGGAAAGATTGGAGCATACCCAGCCGCAGTGAGTTCCTCCGGCAGCTCGGCCAGGCGTTTCAGTGCTGCTTCATCCAGCGACGGCAATTGATACCGCAGCGCCATCGTGTGAATCAGTGGATCCGTTGATCCCGCTGCAATCGCTTCATGAGCCGACTTCCCGATTTGATCCAGAACATCAAGGTTCGGCTTATCCACATCAATCGTCGCCCACAGCTTTAGTAGCTCCTGAGCTGCCGGTCGGACTGTTTCCGGATCTTTTGTTTTGTGTATGTATTGCTCCACCTGACTCGTTCGAAAGGCGTTGAATACATCACGTACCTGGGCATCCTGTCCGCCAGGTCCTGCAGTCAGGATTTCCGACAACGTGGCCCCATGAGTCCAGCCGGATTCCTGCATTAACGTTTCACATTGACGATGAATCTCTTCGTCGTCGAGCTTGCCGAAACGGAGTGTTTCGAGTTCGGCAGTGGTTCGTGGATCGTTAAGCTCATCGGGAGCAGGCAGAGCGACTTCGTTCTCTTGCACGGCGAAGTAACGATCAAGGGCAAATTTTCCACCCACCAACAGGATCGCTGCCGCTGCGGCGTACACATACAGCATCCGTGAAAATTCAAGCTTCACAATGAGTCTCCGGTCATGCACAAAGCCCTTACGGGGTTATCGCCTTCGGAGCAATCGTATGTTCACCTTCTGGTAAATGGAAATGACCGGTCCTGGCGTGGTCGTCCTTTTTGCGTCCAGAGTGAAGTCGTATTGATTTGAGCTCGGGGGAGCAGTGTCATGTGAACTGGTCATGTGAGCTGCTTGGGGCGAGCGAAGCAGCATTTGCCTGCTCCCCCAACACCACCATCTCTGGGACGGCAATTCAAGCCACCGTCGCGCGAATTAAACTGTCGTTGCAGATGACAGGAGAAACAATGCCAGTCTGGTCAGCGGATTGGCTGATGAATCCCAGTGTGTTGGATATTCGCGGAGACGCCACAGCCGAAGCGGCTCGCAATGCGCTGTTCGAGACCGCTCAGTGGCAGATCAACGCGGCTTCAACTCCGTACTACGGGCCTGCTTGAAGAAGCGTTACCGATGCTTCGCGGCCAAACCATCTCATCTGCTGAATAAGATGGTGTCACGACTCTGCAATGCAGGCAAGAAGTCGCACGCTTGAAGAAGCGTTCCGTCAACGGCTGGCTTCATCACTTGCTCCGGACTTCAAACACGGCCAGTACCGGACAATGATCCGATGCCATCGGCTCCGCGATGACCTCGGAAGAGATCATTTTCAGAGAGTCACCGCGATGGAAAACGTAGTCGATTCGCGAACGAGGATTCGCTGACGGAGCACTCGGCGCCGCTGCCGGATCAATCGCATTCTTCCAATTCTCTTCAAGAATTCGTATCGGTTCCGAGCCTGGTACCGCATTCATATCGCCTGCCAGAATCGTCGTCATGTTATCGACCGCAAAGAGTTGGTTGATCGCCTTCGCTTCGGCAACTCGGTCGGCTTCCACGTTGTGCTGAAAATGAGTACTGATGAAGTTTAGGTGCTCGCCGTTTGGCAGCGTGACAATCACAGAGATCGCGCCACGAGGATAGGTCGTGACTTCCGGAGTCGCTTCCGTATACGGCAGCGGCTGGATCAGGACGTTCTCGACGGGAAGATTCGTCAGCACGGCATTGCCGAACAACCCGCCTTCGTAGTGCTGCGTCGGTCCGAAGTGAGATTTCAGATTGGTGAGTTCACCCAGGATCTTGACCTCGTGCAGTCTTCCGGAACGTTTGACACCAACGTCCACTTCCTGCAAAGCCACGAGATCCGGCTTTGCAGCTTTGATGACATCAGCCAATCGCTGCAGGTTGTATTCCCCGTCATTGCCCTGACCATAATGAATGTTGTAACACAGCACTCGCAATGTGCGGGGTTCCTCCGCAACGCTGACTAACGAACCGAGCAGCGTGGCCGCCAGAGCCACGAGAACACGCAACCAGAGATATTGAGGCGTCTGCATGCTGTAATTCTCGCTCAGAAAAACGTCTTTCGACGAGCAGTTGCTGGGAAAAGAACACCGATCGATCGCCGTTGCAAGCGATCAGGTATGGAGCATACCGTTGACAGCAGGTCGCGGCGAATGAGTTTGAACTCGACAGTCAATTCGCAACCTGAGTAATCACTTCGATCTGGTGCCTGAGCTTGCATGCGGAGCTCATTGGCATCGAAAGAGCACCGCCATTTCATCAGGAACCAACAACCTGCAAACGGTCTCGATTCTTATTCGACAGCAAATCGATAGCCAACGCCCTGTTCGGTCACAATGTACCGCGGTCGCGCGGGATCGTCTTCCAGTTTTCGCCGCAGGCTGGCCACAAAGACTCGCAGATAATGATTCTCCTGAGAATCCTGCGGTCCCCAGACTTCTCTCAGCAGAAACCGGTGAGTCAGTACCTTGCCCGCCTGCTTCAGCATAGTCACCAACAGCTTGTACTCGATCGGCGTAAGATGAATGATCTCGTCTCGACGTTTGACGACTCTGGCCGCAAGATCAACTCGCAGCTCTCCGATCGTGATCGCCGTCTCCTCCGGGCCTGTTCGGTGAGCATGTCGCAGAGCCGTTCGCATGCGAGCCATCAATTCCCCGGTCCCGAACGGCTTAGTGACATAGTCGTCGGCACCGTGATCCAGAGCTTTAATTTTCTGAGGCTCCTGATCACGAGCAGACAGCACAATGATTGGCGCGGTGCACCATTCACGAAGCCGCAGAAGCACGTCCTGACCGTCCATGTCGGGCAGACCAAGATCCAGAATGATCAAATCCGGCGGCTGGGCCGTCGCCATCTGGAGGCCCAGAGCTCCCGTGGGAGCCTCCGAGACGCGATAACCTTCACTGCCCAACGATGCACGCAGGAACCTGCGAATCGGGAGTTCGTCTTCGATGATCAGAATGTGGTGGTCGCCAAGTCCCATGAAATCATTCTACATCGACTTATCGATCTTTTGAGGGAAATGACACGGATGGCGTGTGACTTTGTCTTTTAAGGCCTAACGGCGCGAGCCGTCTGGTGTGATTGTTCGCCTTAAGCTCTACTGGACGGCATGCATGACTACGTCTTAATGCGTACGCTCGTTGATCTCTGTTTCATCACGTTCGATCCGCCACATCAAGCGGCACCTGCGGTGAATCTTTTCGGATCGGCAGTCGCAGCACAAATTCGGCTCCTCCAATCGGTCGATTGAGTGCGTTGATTTCACCGCCGTGGTTACTGGCGATCGCACGACAGATTGCCAGGCCCAGTCCGCTGCCGCGTCCCCCATCGGCTGACGGCGTGGCTCGGAAGAATTTATCGAAGATGCGATTCTCCGCACCTTTGGGAAATCCAGGCCCATTGTCTGCGACCGAGATTCGCACGAAGCGACCATCGATCGTAGCACTTAACCAGACTTTGGTGCCGACGGGTGTGTAACGAGCCGCGTTCTCGAGAAGATTCACGAAGACCTGCTCCATCAACAAACCATCCATCCACAGCAGAGGCAGATCGGCGGGCAAATCTACAGCGACCTCGTGTTCTGCAAGTTCGCGGCGAGTCCTGTGCAGGGCTGAACCAATGATCTCTTCTAGCACATGCCACTGCATATTCGGCGTCGCACCACCGGCATCCAGTTTTGACATCTGCAGAATATTCTCCAGCAGACGATTCAAACGAGCAGCCTCATCCGCGACGGTCTCCAGCAACTGCCTTCGAGTCGCGTCATCAAGCCCAGGAGCCTCCAACAAACTGCTGCTGGCGCCAGCGATTGATGCGAGCGGTGTCTTCAGGTCATGCGAAACGCTGCTAAGCAAACTACTCCGCACATGCTCGGCCTCAGCTTCAATTCGAGCATCCGCAGCCTCAATCGCCAGTTGATCTCGCTCCAATGCCAATGCCAGCTGATTAGCACATGCTTCCAGAAACCGGCGCTGATCAGGAGCGAGCAATGTTTCGGGTTGAGCCACCTTAATCGCAATCGCTCCCAATGTCCTTTGCGAACCAGTCAGAGGAAGAAACAACGCGGTCGCATTGGGAAGAGTATTCGTCCCGGCGCCAGCGATCTGGGAGTGTTCGGCAACCCACTGAGCTGCGGGAAGGCTGACGGCGTGGCGAGCAATCGCGTTCTCTTGTCCGTAAACGATCTCCAGATTTGTCGATTTCGCATCGGCCGACGATCGTTCAAGATAGATTGCAACGTCGCCGCTCAAAAGCTCCGACATCTTTTCTCCGGCGGCTCCCGCGAGAAACACATTGCCGTACAACGAACTCAGTTGTTTGCCGAGTTCATACAACGCCGACGTTCGTCGTTCTCGCAGGCGAGTACTCACGACCTGTGCGCGCAGTCGCGAGGTTAAAGTACTGATCACAAGCCCGATCGCCAGCATCACTCCGAATGTGACAATATACTGAGCATCGGCGACCGCAAACGTGCGGTAAGGCGGAACGAAAAAGAAGTCAAACACCAGAACCGCGAGGATACTGGCCAGAATCGCGGGACCTCTTCCAAAACGAAAGGCAGCAAGAGCCACGGCCGCCAAAAACAGCATCACGGTATTGGCTTCTGCATCGGCCAAATGCAATGATCGCAATCCCGACGCGGCAGTCCCCGCCAGAAGTATAAGGCCTCCGGAAAAGGCATACGGAATCAGGTTCACGGGTGGCGGTGGTGTTTGACGCGAAATCGGTGTTGGCGATTCTTCCGATCCATGAATCACGTAGACATCAATCTCACGGCTCTGCTCCAGCAAGTCATCGACCGCCGATCCCGAAAAGACTCTTCGCCAACGCGGCTGGTTCGTTTTGCCAATGAAGATCTTCGTGACGTTTCGCGACCGGGCGAAATCCAGAATTGTTTCGGTGATACGCTGCCCGGCGATCGTAACAGTCTCAGCTCCCAGCCTTTCCGCAAGGCGAAAATGATTGGCAATTTGCTGTGCGGCCGGACCTTGAGATGTCTCACCCGTCAAATCTACCGACACCGCCATCCACGGTGCATCCAGCGCCGCAGCCATGCGTTTAGCCGTTCGTATCACGCGAGCTGTTGTTGGACTGGGGCCGATGCAGACAAGCAGTCGTTCGTTGGTGGCCCACGGTTCCGGAGCGGACTTGTCACGTCTTGCGGATTCGACATCGGTGTGAATTCTGCGAGCGGCCTGGCGGAGCGAAAGTTCTCGCAAGGCTGACAGATTCGATTTCTGGAAGAAGCTCAGGATAGCTCGTTGAGCCTGCTCAGGCAGATAAATCTTGCCCGCCTGCAGTCGCTCCAGCAGCTCTTCCGGTGTAATATCGACGAGTTCAAGATCAACGGCCGAATCGAAGACTCGATCCGGAACTGTTTCGCGAACAGTAATCCCTGTGATCTGACCGATAACGTCGTTCAGGCTTTCGATATGTTGAACATTCAGTGTCGTCCAGGCATTGATGCCTGCTTCCAGCAGTTCCTCAATATCCTGCCAGCGTTTCTCGTGACGACAGCCAACGGCATTCGTATGAGCCAGTTCGTCGACAAGTAACGTCTCCGGCCGCAACTGCAGCGCTGCATCGACATCGAATTCACGTAGAGTCACGCCGCGATAGGAGATCTCCTTCTGCGGCAGCACCATCAAGCCATCGACCAAAGCCTGAGTCGCCGGCCGAGCGTGCGGCTCAACGTATCCTACGACGACGTTTCGCCCCTGAGCCTTCGCTTGATGCGCGGCCTGCAGCATGGTGTACGTTTTGCCGACACCAGCCGCGTAGCCAAAGAAGATTCTGAGAGATCCCCGCTGGGACTCGGCCTCTTCGGCTTTCACCTGAGCAAGCAACGCATCGGGATCGGGGCGACGTTCGGGCATGGTGCTGATCTTAGTCTTTGGCGGTCATTTGATCGAGTGACACGTTCAGCAGCAGCACGTTGACCCGAGGTTCTCCGAGAACTCCGAACGTTCGTCCCTCCGTGTGCTCCGCAACCAGTTTGCGAATGTCGTCAACGCTGATCTGTCGAGCGTTCGCGACACGCTCCACCTGCAACTCAGCCGCGGCCGGACTGATATGAGGATCTAACCCACTGGCTGATGACGTGACGAGATCCACCGGTACTGCACTAGTCAGTCCCCCCGCCGATTTCAATGCCGTGATTCTGGCCGTGACAGACTCCGTCAACGCCGGATTCATCGGCCCATAATTGGAACCGCTCGATGCCGCCGCGTTGTACGGCGTAACACTCGTCGCCGACATTCGAGACCAGAAATACTTTGAACTCGTAAACGATTGGCCAATCAGCGATGAACTGATCTGTTGCTCCTTATTCAGAACAATGCTGCCATTGGCCTGATTTGGAAACATCAGTTGAGCAATGGCCGTAACCACTAACGGATAAACTCCGCCGGTGAGTAGCGTAAGAGTCAGCAACGTCAGGGTTGCAGTTCGTAATTGGTGAAACATGGTTGATTATTCTTTGATAGTACAAATGAATGGTTCGTTTAACGGCAAGCCGCAGGCGTCCGCGTTGTTTCTGCTCACGCCAAACCACACAACGTCAACATCACATCAATCACCTTGATCCCGACGAACGGCACGATGAGTCCTCCCACGCCGTAAATCAGCATGTTATTTCTCAACAGTTGCCCCGCTCCGACGGGGCGATAGTTGACTCCCTTCAACGCCAGAGGCACCAACGCGATAATGATCAGGGCGTTGAAAATCACCGCCGAAAGAATTGCGCTGGCCGGCGATGTCAGGTGCATCAGGTCGAGAGTTTTCAAGGCTGGATAAGTGGCAGCGAACGCAGCGGGCAGAATCGCAAAATACTTGGCCACGTCATTGGCGATGCTGAAAGTGGTCAGAGATCCGCGAGTCATCAACAGTTGCTTGCCAATGTTGACGATCTCAATCAGCTTTGTGGGGTTCGAATCGAGGTCGACCATGTTGCCAGCTTCCTTTGCGGCCTGCGTTCCGCTGTTCATCGCCACCGCCACGTCCGCCTGAGCCAGCGCAGGGGCGTCGTTGGTGCCGTCGCCGGTCATCGCGACAAGACGTCCGCCTTTTTGATAGTCTCGAATCAACGCCAGCTTCGCTTCCGGAGTGGCCTCGGCCAGGTAATCGTCAACTCCAGCTTCCGCCGCGATGGCCGCAGCCGTCAGAGGATTGTCGCCGGTGATCATTACCGTCTTGATCCCCATTTGACGCAGTTCAGCAAAGCGTTCTTTGATGCCACCTTTCACAATATCTTTCAGTTCGATCACACCCAGCACTTTAGCATCGCGGCTGACAACCAAAGGAGTACCGCCCGACTTAGCAACTCGCTGAGCAGCCGCGCGAACGTCGTCTGGAAGATAGCCGCCGAGTGCTCGTACGTGAGCTTCAATCGCCTCCGATGCGCCTTTGCGAATTTCATGGCCGTCGAGGCTGACACCGCTCATGCGAGTTCTCGCCGAGAACGGCACAAACTCCGGCTTCATTTGTTCGAGCTCACGACCTCGCAGACCAAACTGCTTCTTCGCCAACACCGCGATACTGCGACCTTCCGCTGTTTCATCCGCCATTGAGGCCAGATGTGCCACCTCGGCCAGTTCGCTGTCTTTTACTCCTTCCGCGGGAATGAAACTGGTCGCCTGACGATTGCCCAAAGTAATCGTACCGGTCTTGTCGAGCAACAGTACGTCAACGTCACCTGCCGCTTCCACAGCACGGCCCGACATCGCGACGACTCGAGCCTGGCTCAGACGGTTCATGCCGGCAATTCCGATCGCTGAAAGCAATGCGCCAATTGTGGTCGGAGCCAGACAAACGAACAACGCCACCAGCACAGTCAGACTGATCGCCGTGCCCTGGCCGGAAATCTTTACGCTGAAGATCGAATAAGGCAGCAATGTTGCCACAACGAGCAGAAAGATCAGCGTCAATGCAGCCAATAGGATGGCCAATGCGATCTCGTTCGGTGTCTTCTGACGCTTGGCTCCTTCGACCATTGCGATCATACGATCCAGAAAGCTGTCGCCGGGCAGCGTCTTCACTTCAATAATCAACCAGTCCGAGATGACTCGCGTTCCACCAGTCACCGAGCTGCGATCACCACCGCTCTCACGAACCACCGGCGCACTTTCGCCCGTCACTGCGCTTTCATCGACGGAAGCGACACCTTCGATGATTTCGCCGTCAACAGGAATTGTTTCACCAGCGCGGACAATCACCAGTTCGCCGATTTTCAGTTCGGTTGCTGAGACAGCCTGGGGATTTTGATCTGTCTTGCTGTTGATTCGATGAGCCGTCACCGTCGTACGGCTTTTCTTCAGCGATGCGGCCTGGGCCTTTCCGTGTCCCTCGGCGATGGCTTCGGCAAAGTTTGCGAAGAGGACCGTGAACCACAGCCACACAGCGATGCTGAGATTGAACGTAGACGATTCACTGCCGGGTGTGCTCAGCGACTTTA
>CANHVD010000051.1 GCA_947463775.1 Planctomycetaceae bacterium
AAATATGCGACCATCGTCGAAATGGCTCGTGACGCGATCCTGACAATCAATGACTCCGGTCTGATCGTTTCGGCCAATGAAGCGACCACAGCAATGCTGGGGGATGAGACGAAGTTGTCGCTGATTATCCGGCAGCCGATCGGTCAGATTCTGCTGCATCATCACAGTGATCCCATGGACGCTCTGCGCACCGCAGCCGGAACAATGCGAGCAAGAATAGAAGCTGATATTGTAAATAATGCCGGAGCCATGGTGCCTGTTGAAGTCACGGTCAGCAAAATCTCACTGCGAGGTTACTTGTACTTTACGCTCATCGTTCGCGACATCACTGAACGCAAACGTGCTGAATCTCTGCTGGCCGATGCCAATCGCAAGCTGATTGATACGGCACACATGGCCGGCAAAGCAGAAGTGGCCACATCAGTGCTGCACAATGTTGGCAATGTCCTGACCAGTATCAACGTATTGGCCTCAACCGTGCACGAAAAAGTTGCTGGCAGCCGCTGCTCGGGACTTGCAAAGGCTGTCGGTCTGATTCGAGAGTACAAGGACAATCTCGCTGAATTCCTCACCAGTGATCAGCGAGGGAGACAACTTCCATCATATCTTGAAAAGCTCTCGGACACGCTGGCCTCCGAACAACGCGAATTGCTGGGCGACCTGATTTCTCTTAACAACAATGTTCAGCATGCGAATCAGATCGTGGCCGCTCAGCAAAGCCACGCCAGAGTTCAGAGCTTTGCAGAACAGACAGACCTCAGCGAATTACTGGAGAGTGCCGTTACGGTGATCATGGCTTCCTGCCAGCGTCATTCCGTCAAGGTGATCCACGATATCGATCAGGCTCCCGAAATACTGATCGATCGGCACAAGCTGATTCAGATTGTCGTCAATCTGCTGACCAATGCTAAAGATGCCGTGGCCGAACTTCCGGTCGCGGACCGCAGAATTGATCTCAGGGCATTCCCCATCTCGTCTGAGCTGGTGCAGATTGAAGTTCAGGACAGTGGAGTCGGCATCGAGAAATCTCAGCTGACGAAAATTTTCTCGCAGGGCTTCACCACGAAAAAGAACGGACACGGATTCGGGCTGCACTACTGTAGTCTTGCCGCATCGGAACTGGGAGGTTCTCTGACAGTTGAAAGCGACGGACCAGGGACAGGCAGCACGTTCACCTTAACATTGCCACTTCGTTGCACCGCTCTGGTGGTGAGCCGGTGAACGCTCCGGAACAAGACTCCTGTCTCACACCTGAACGTTGACAATATCGACTGCATGAGCCGTTACGGTGTGGGCGTGTGTCCCAAATGCTTCTGCAGGAATTTGTAGGTTGCCTGCCCGTTGATTGTGTGCGGACCAACAAACCATTCGATCTCGGTTTTGTCACCGATCTTCAGTTGAGCGGAATACAGGTGGCGGATCTTGGCATATTCAAAAGCCACCCAGTGATCTTCGCCAACGCCATCGAAGTGGCCTCGTTCGACCATAAATGGACGCGGGCAGATTAACGCAGCCATCTCTGCATAGTTGAATGTGCTGCCCAGATCCCATTCGAAGATTTCGTACTCGCCCGTCCACATGTAGCTGAAGTTCTCACGAGTGCTGGCGTTCTTCAGAACCCATTCGTTGAAGTCGGCTGAGCAGATCGACAGGCAGTAGTCGGTCACCAGAGCCGGAATTCGCATGGCTGATTTTCCACCGTAACTTAGGCCGTAGAACGCGATGCGATCACCATCAACATTCGGCTGCGTCTTCAGCCAGTTTACGATCTGCTGATGTTGAGGCACGATGATGGAGAACAGGGATTTCCCGAGCGGTTGAGCCTTCCGTTGAAGTGTGCGGAATCGATCCTGAAAGATGTAAGGATTCTGCGGTGAGAACGTGATGAATCCCTGTTCGCATAGCTTCGCCGCAAAGTCATGATAGGCTGGGTGATCTCCCTGGAAGATGTCGACAGGGCGACCTTCAAGACCGTGTTGGCAGACCACAACCGGACGCTTTTCTCCGGGCTTCAGGTCTTTTGGCAACAACAGCACGCCATACGCAAACACATCCGGGAACACATCCAGAACAACTTCGTGGCCCGTCCATTTTTCGGTGTTCCAGGACTTTCGTGAGCGAGCATTGAATGGCAGCAACGGCTGTTCAAATTCGCCGATCACCTCTTTGCGGAAGATCTCACGATAATGCTCGACAGATTTTTCGTACGCTTCAACGGATGTCATATCGAGCTTCGACATGAAGTCCTTGCGAACAAAATGACTCTCGCGAAGCAGCGCCTGATTATGGCGGTCGATTTGTTTGAGGAGCCGGGGCTCGCTAACAAAGGTCTGAGACAGTTTACTCAATTCTGGATCAGAGGCCTTTGGCGCCGAGAGATCACCGGGCAAGTGAATACCAAAACTTCCCAGCATGCGCGCTACCAGTGCCCGCCCCGCGATGCGTTTATCGCCAAACCTTTCAACGGACAGCACCTCGGGCATTGGAGCGTGAAGGTCGTTCAGGCGGTTTTTGATGTTGGCAATGAGTTCTTCTGCGGCATTTGGTGCTGGCGATGTCAGGATCGCAGGGCCACCTCCATTGCCTTCCAGCGTGAGTTGGGGCCCGGGTGAAGTATCGACCAGCAACTTGCGCGGTGAGATCATCATCGCGAGCTCGGTTGCTCCAAAGTTGCTCAGTAAACCAGAGAAGTTGCGATCAATGGGCTCTTTCCAACTCTCGTCACGCGGTCCGAAGAAGCCGCTGACAGTGGTAACATGGATTCGCGTGTCGAGACCTCCCGCGAACAGTGCTAACATTCCACCTTCGCCATACCCAAAGACGCCAATCTTCGTTTTCAAGGGATCCTTCGCGAACCAATCCACTAAACCGAGAGTCATCTGCAATTCGTAACCAGCAAGTGTTCGCCCCAACTCAAACGCGGCACGATGCAGGTACTCACGGTTTGTCAGATCAGCTCGGCCGAGGCGTTTTTCGCGATGACGACTGATCAATTGCGGTACAACAACTCGGCAGCCGGACTCGGCCAGGTGACGTGCAACCTGAGACTCTTCCGCAATGCCTTCAGCAAGTCCACACACTTGTTCTGGTGTCTGATCCGCGTCCGGCAGCACGATCACATTGGCCAGGATGCTCTTTGCCTCGCCCTTCGGAGTCAGCAGCAGGCCTTCGCCGTAGATCGAAGGCAGTCCAGATCCCTGTGGCGTTGGATCACTCAGAACAGGCCAGCGAATGGCCTGCACCGTGAATTTCTCTGACTGAGCGATCACGGATTCACCACCCACGTTGACGATGATCTCCGGGGCCGCAAATGGCAGGCGAGCATCCCGGATGCCCAGGCACTTGGCCAGTTTTTCTCGATGCGGCTTCAAAGATGCTTCGTACGCTTCTGGCGATGATGTATCGACCTTGAATCGTTCCGCACGAGTTGCTGCGGTCGTCTCGATCTCTTTCAGCAGAAACCGATCAATCCCATCGACCATCTGCGAGGCCAGATCGCCTTCAATGGTCAGCGGCGTTGTCCCGGAAGGTCCAGCAACCTCCTGCGCCGATAGCGGAGAAGCGTAAACTCCAACAGCGAATACAAACAGAATCAACGCAGTGCGGACAGACAACATCGCGGAACCTCCTGATGGCAGACAGATGGCGAACATCGAAGAATCGTCGGCGGAAGTAACCGGCGATCGTAAAACAGCGGGGCCGCAATGGTAACCACTCATATCTAAATGGCGAACGATCGGACTGAGTTTTGATGCGAACCGAGCCGTTGAGCGACTTAGTTCCGATTGGCTAAGCTTCTTCGAGCAACTGTCTCGTCCAGTCATTCTGGAAGTTTCCGTTTGGATCGTACTCCTTGCAGACTTGTCGAAAAGCGGCAAATTGGGGGTAGAGTTTTCGCAATTCTATCGGCTGGAGATAGCACAGTTTTCCCCAGTGTGGACGAGCCACAAACAGTGACGCCATGCTGCGACTCAGAAAACGTCCGACGGTCTCAAAAGCATCACGATCTTTACCTCGCGCGTAGCATGTGAAGGTAATCGCGTACCACGGTGAATCTGCCAGTTCATCTGCGGACGCATTCCCCGGACTCGACATCGAAATCAAGGCATCGTCCGGCAGCACTTTTCTGATGCAGATCGGGAAATGATGACAGTAGATTCCCGCCACAGCACTTAGATCTTCTTCAAGTCCGACCTGGGACAGCTTGTTGCGGAATGAATTGTCGACCTCCTGGACTGTCCCTCCTGCAACGCACAGGACCTGCTCCACAAACTGCATCGCCGGTTCCAGTCTTTCCCTGGTGACGAAGAGTTCAAGCTCGATATGTCGAAACAGTTCATGCTCCATCACCAACTGTGGACTCGACTGATCCACTACTGACCAGTCGCGAACCACAAACGTCGGGATGACTCGCCGAAAAATCAGCCGGATCAGACTCTTCACTCGAATGAGACGAACGAGCAGCAGGATCAGCAGATGCATCGCCACATCAATCGTCAGAAACCGATACCATCGATAAAGCCCGGCGGTCGCGGAACGATCCATTGAGGACTCGCGGCGATGTTGTGCCATGTAACTCCATCGCCAGGGAATAAGGAAGAACTGTTGCAAAGGAAACTGTTCCTCAGCCGCGACAACTTCTGAAAGCTGGGCATACTCGTGAAAGCTTTCTTCGACACAATACGCCGATCGACACTGCATTCGTACGCTAAGAATGACGCCCAGGCATCCGAGTGAACATCTTGCCGCGCGAAGTTCTGCTCCTTCGGTGATCTCAGTGATCGTCGCTCGACCGGTCTTGGTATCGTAGCGAGCAACCCGGACACTCATGACATAATGGCACAGGGAATTCCGTCCGGATCCGTGAGTTGCTGTTGAAACGGCTCCCGCCACAGATTGTTCGGTGATCAATCCCAACGACGGAAGAGTCCAGTTCTTCTGACGTTCCAGTTCCGACAAAAGACGCTTAATCTGACATCCAGCTCCGACATCGACCGAGGGTTGATGATTCTGATCTGCGGTTCTCACATGATTCAGTTGCCGCAGATCCAGCAGAACATCGTTGGCTTCAATGGCTTTGCTCCACGAATGAAGGCGTCCGATGCATCGAATCCGCTGACCTTGGTGCCTGTCAAGAATTTCGAGCACCTCCTGCTCCGTTTCGGGCATGTAAAAAGACCTCGGATTCAGCTCTATGTTGCCGCCAAAATTCGTCGTTCGCATAAACTTCGCCCGCCTGATTGAGAGTTAAAAAACTGCTTCTGTGCTACAAGGCGAGAACGGCGACGACATTGTGCGCGAAATTGCCGGGATCTTTCCATTTTTCGCGCACCGCGGTTTTGGAGATGTCGCCTTTAACCAAGAGGGCCCTATGTGACGGACTCTGAATCCAATCTCGCTTCCATTCTGAATCGGTTTCGGCCTGTGCTTTTGACGCTGGCCGAAGCGATGATTTCACCAGCCCTGCGCAGTGATCTGGAAGCTTCGGATCTGGTTCAGCAAACACTGATGGAGGCACACTGCAATGCGGAGCAACTCGTGCTGATGAATTCCGCCGTCGTCTTTTCCTGGCTGCGCAGCGCCTTGCAGCACAATATGTTGGACGCGATCAAGCACCTTCGAACGCAGAAGAACAATATTCGCAGACGCCTGCGGACATCGGAAATTGAAGCGTCATGGTGCCGACTGGAAATGATGCTCGTTGACGAGCAAACATCTCCCAGTGAAGTTCTGCAGAGGAATGAGCAATTGTGCCTGATGCTAAGTGCTCTGCAAACCCTGCCGGATAACCAGCGTACCTCGCTGATTATGAAACATCTGAAAGGGCTTTCGTTGAGGGAAGTTGCTGTGGCGATGCAGCTTTCAGAATCTGCAACGGCCGGATTGCTGCATCGTGGGCGCCAGCGATTAGCGCAGTGTCTGGAGAATCCAGGTCATGAATAGTTCTCTCTTCGGACGCCCGACCAATAATGCTGACGACGACACTCTGGCGCAACTGGAACGCTTGGCAGAGAGTGGTTCACAGTCTGAGTTCCCGCCTTCACCGCCAACAGAAGGGGAAGCAGAAGGCCGAACACTCGAGGCGGTGGCGGAACATTATCGCCTTTACAACATGATCGAACACCTTGCTGCGCCGGTGCGTCTGGCGTTGGCAGCGGATGACTCACCGCCGCAGTTGCCTGAGTATGAAGGTCTGGAAGAAATCGGCCGTGGCGGCATGGGAGTTGTCTATCGAGGTCTTCATCGAAAACTCAAAAGGCTTGATGCGATCAAGGTGATTCGGCCCGATCGATTGGCAGGCATCATTCCGGAATCCGTCAGACAGATGCAGTATCGATTTGAGCGAGAACTGCGTCTTGCTGCATACGTTGCTCATGAAAACATTGTTCCTGTTTACCAGGTTGGCGAAGTCGACGGGCACCCGTGGTTCTCGATGCAGTTCGTTGAAGGAGTCTCTCTGCAGGAGCTTCGCGGCAATGCCTCGGTGGCTCCAGAACAAGTCGCTGTCGTGATGGAAAAAATTGCTCGGGCGGTCAACATCGTGCATCGGCATGGCGTTCTGCATGGAGACATCAAGCCACACAATATCCTGATCGAGCGAGAGACGAATCGTCCGCTGATCACAGACTTTGGTCTGGCTGATTTTGACCTGTGTTTTGACCTGCAGGGTGACGAGATTCAGAAGGATTCCGGGGCCGAAAACATCGCTGGTACACCGGCGTACATGGCACCGGAACTGTTGCGCGCCGCGATGCAGCAAGCCAGTCCGCAGGAAGCGGCACTCGTCAGATCTGTTTCGTCTGATGTCTATTCACTGGGAGCAACGTTGTGGGCCACGCTCAGCGGTCGATCGCCGCTGGAATTCAGGAACGCGCAGGTTGCCGTTGATTCCCGATCGAGCAATCTGCCGGCGGAGTTGCTGAAGATCTGCCAGAAATCCATGTCGGAGAATCCTGCATTGCGGCACCAGTCTGCTCAGGAATTTGCCGACGAACTGGCTCAGTGGCTAAATCGACCGCGATGGAACCAGTACTTCCCCGGTCTGCGAAATCTATTGTGGGTGATCGTCGCACCGTGCCTGTTGATCAGCAACCTGATCGTATGGACCCTGATGCGTGAACAGGCGGCGGAGTTCCTGATCTGGGGTGTGATCTTTATTGGCTATGCGCCGCTGTTTGCGGTGTTTTTCAGGAGTCAGCGAATTCACCGCGTTTCTGACTCCGCACGGCGAGAACTCTGGTCAATCTGGATCGGCCATGCCATCGGCGCTGCGGCGAGTATGATCAGTTTACGTCTGCTTTTGGCTCAGGATCTAAGTCGCATGATCCCCGCGTTTTATTGTGCATGGGCTGCGATAACTTCTGTGGTCTTGTTCGCGAAGAGTGGCAACTTCTGGACGGCGTATCGCTGGATCGGGGTAGCCTGGTCAGGCATCGCTGTGTCCATGGCCCTCCTGCCCGAAATAAGTCCAATCCTGTTTGGGTGCGCAGCAGCAATAACCTGCATCGTTATCGCTCGGGGTGATAAAGCCTTTGCCGACGATGAGCACGGCTCATCACCGTGAGATCCCAAAGTGGGATTATCCATTCGATTCGGGAGACGCTTTTCCTGGCTCTGCCGAATCATCGCGAGCCGAAGTAGAACAGCATCATTCCCAACGCAACTCGATGAGCCATATCAGGCAGGAAATCAGGCATCTCGAACAGTTCCGGAACGCCGGCAATCCCCACGGCAAGGAGCACCACAATGGCCTTGAAATCACCCCACGCCGAAGATGGCCGATGGCCGGTGCGACTGCCGAACCACGCCCCGACACCTCGAAAAATGGAGCCCAGCACATACGCGGCAACAATTCCCAGCAGCGATACGGCACGAGGTTCCATCAGGCGATGGTGTCGATAAAGAAAAACTCCGAGGCCCACAAACGCGGCAAGAATCAGCAGTCGAATACTGTGTCGAGGAAGAAACAGGGGATGCTGTTCCTTCTCAATCAGCCCCTCTTCCTGAATCCTCTTGAGCACTTCCGGAGGCAGCGAAACAAATCGTCGTGAGGTAAAGTAATGAGCCAGCGCGATCAGCAGAGTTTCCGTCCAGATCAAGTCCAGATCGTGCCCCCGAGCCACACTGACAGTCACAATCGCAACCACAAACAGTGTCAGGATAGCTCGCACGCTACCAACAGGAAGTCCCAGTGGCGGCCAGTACTTTGGTGATCCTTCAGGTTCCAGTGCAGACATCGTGCTCTCTCGCGGTTTCTATGTAACACCGAAACGGTTCGATCAATCACAGTACGTCCGCGTATGGCGGATTGAGTCGGTTTATCCGAATCCAACCGAGGGAAGCCGTTGGAACAGCTCGCCGATGGCGTCGGGGTAACAGACAAACCGATTATGAAGGATCAGGCCTTCTTCATGATTCGCAGCAGCACACTTTGACCATCTCGCCCGGGAGTTGACCAGGCTGCGATCTGCTCCACTGAATGTTTCTTCAGCAGTCCATCGGCCGAGGCTAAGTTGCGTTCTTCGATCCATTTCGGCCCTTTGATCAGAAGCAGTTTTCCGGCCGCTCCCCAAAAAGGAATAAACCAGCCAATCATTTTTGCAATCGAAGCCACTGCTCGGGCCGTAACAAAATGAAAGCGGTTAGTTTTCAGAATCGATTCTGCTCGATCCGCATGAACTGGCACCGCCAGCCCCAGTGACTTCACAATATCCTGCAGGGCCATGGCCTTCTTACCGACGGAATCGCACAACGTTACGCTGATGTCTGGCCGAAGAATGGCTAACGGAATTCCAGGCACTCCTCCACCGGATCCCACGTCCAGAATTTTAGCCTTGGGCGGAATGTGTTTTGAAAGCTCCAGAGTATCCAGCAGGTCGCGAGTCACGAACATTTCCCAGTCGGTATGTCGTGTCAGGTTGAGCCGACTGTTCCAGTCCCACAACAAGCGACAATACTTCGCCAGTAAAACGGTCTGATCATCAGGAATGATCAGGCCATGGGTCTGCAACACTGACAGCAGTTGTTGCAGATCAGCTTCGGGATTTGAGGATTCAACTACGTCGGGCACAGGAGATTCAGTCAACCGAGTTCACTCGCTAAGGTTAAAGAAACAAACAGGTTACTCAAGAGTGCTGGCGCGATCCGTTGGTGAGTCGGGAACGCTGCCAACACATTGTTTAACGGCAAGCCGCAGGCGACTGCGGATGCCAAAAACCGTCGCCTGCGGCTTGCCGTTAAACGAAATCTGAACTAACGCTTCCGTCTACTGACAGCTCGCGCTCTGCCACATCAAACCATCTACACCAGGCCAAACACCTGATCCATTTCACCGGCGATGCGTTTCAGTTCAGCGGCATCTCCGCCGCCGACTTCGGCAGCACACCATCCGTAGAAGTTGATTTCCTTCAGGGCTTTTCGCACATCGGCGTAATCAATATCGCCTTCAGAAATCCGAGCCCACTTGTCTTCAGCTCGGTTGTAGCCTTTGATGTCCAACTTGAAGACTCGCTTACCCAGTTGGCGAATCCAGTCGCCCATGCTGCCGTACTTCCAGTGGTTGCCGATGTCAAACTGCATCCCGACCCATGGTGAATTCAACTCGTCAACAAACTTCACATACTTGTCAGCGTTCTGGGTATGATCGCCTTCGTGGTTGTAATGGAAATGATTCCACACGTTTTCAATCACGATCTGAATGCCCCATTGTGCCGCCACTGGAACTGCCTGAGCGATACTCTCGATTGATCGTTTCCAGATCTCCTCTTCTGAGCCATCCTTACCGTGGCCAACAACCAGCAGAACGGAATGACCACCAACAGCATGAGTATCCACGATGGCATTCTTCAGTGATTCCAATGCCTTCGCACGAACTTCCGGATTCGGATCTGTGTGGCGGACGTCCCAGTGGGTTGAGTTTACCGTTCCGTCGACCGGCAAACCGCTCTCGGCAATCGCCTTTTTGGTCTCTTCAACATCCATGCCGGGAGCATTCATTTCGATGCCCTCGAAGCCTGCCGCCTTTGCCGCTTTGAACTTGTCAGTCAGTGATCCCGGTACATTGACCATGCCAATCTTCAGCGTCTTCCACAAACGTCCCTTGAGTCCATCTTCAGCGACGGCCAGCGATGTGGAGATTGGATGCGCAAGTGCAGAAGCAGCTCCATTGACAACTGATCCGGCCGCCACAGCGACGGCGGAACACTGCAGAAAATTTCGGCGTGAAAACAAGTCGGCATTCATGGCGAAGTCTTTCAAGGAGGAGGGCAGATTGAGCAGGGAGATCATTGAAAAGTTGGTTGGCGGCTCTTGGTGTTTTCGTGGAAAACGGTTCACTCGTTCAAAACGGACGTCAATTTCGAGAGAACTAACCGTTCGAATCTGAGAGTTGCCTCCACGGAGAGAGTCCATGCTAGCCTCAATCGCCTGAAGTCGGTAGAGTCGAGACCACTGTTTCCGAAGCTGGTGGACATTTCCCCGGAGAACCGTCTTACCGCTGCGGAAAATCTGTCCTGATCCTGAATTCTGCGGAACGATCTGGCATCGATTCCGGTTTGACAGTCGGAGAACTCCCATGCACTTCTTTCCCGACATCGAAACTCGACGACAATTCCTCACGCAATCCGGACTCGGACTGGGAAGTCTCGCATTAGCCGACATGTTGTCGCCTCAAGCGGCCTCCGCAGAAGTGAAGGACCGAGGCGTTCTGGGCGAGCCACATTTTGCTCCCAAAGCCAAACGCATCATCTACATGTTTATGTCAGGTGCTCCGTCGCAACTCGACCTGCTCGATTACAAGCCGGTTCTGAATCAACGCAATGGCGAGCAGTTGCCGGATTCTGTCCGGGGAACTCAGCGCCTGACCGGAATGTCCGGTAATCAGTCTTCGATTCCTCTTGTCGGTTCGCCATTCAAGTTTACTCAACACGGTCAGGCCGGAGCCTGGTTCAGTGATCAGCTTCCTTATACGTCCGGAATTGCGGACGATCTTTGCGTGGTCAACTCGATGTACACCGAAGCCATCAATCATGGCCCTGGCGTCACGTTTCTGCAAACTGGAACTCAGATTGCCGGTCGCCCCAGCATGGGCGCGTGGCTCAGTTATGGCCTGGGTCAGGACAATGCGAATCTTCCATCGTTTGTCGTGTTGATCACAAAAGATAAAAGTGGCCAGCCGCTGGGTTCACATCTGTGGGGCAGTGGCTTCCTGCCATCGCGTCACCAGGGCGTTCAGTTTCGAGCAGCCAAGGATCCTGTTCTGTATCTGGGCAATCCGGCTGGCGTGAGTAACGAGAGTCGACGATTACTGCTGGATCGTTTGAAGGAACTGCACGAACACCAACTGTCGAAAACGCCGGACTCGGAAATTCAGAATCGCATCGATCATTACGAGATGGCTTATTCGATGCAGTCCAGTGTTCCGGAAGCCACGGATATTTCTGGTGAGCCGAAGTCGGTGCTGGATGATTATGGCCCCGATGTAACAACTCCGGGCTCATTCGCCGCCAACTGTTTGCAAGCACGCCGACTGGCAGAACGAGGCGTCCGATTTATTCAGCTGTATCACCAGGACTGGGATCATCACGGCGGACTGCCAGGTGCTCTGCCAAAACTGTGCAAGGAAACGGATCAACCGGCTGCGGCTCTGGTGAAAGATCTGAAGCGTTGCGGACTGCTGGAAGACACGCTGGTTGTCTGGGGCGGCGAGTTCGGGCGGACCAACTATTGTCAGGGCAAGTTGTCACCCAATTTCGGCCGCGACCATCATCCTCGCTGCTTCAGCATCTGGATGGCAGGCGGTGGTGTCAAAGCCGGGGCTGTGTACGGAGAAACCTGTGAGTTCGGCTACAACATCGCCTCCGACGGGCTGCACATCCATGATCTGCACGCCACGATCATGCATCTGCTGGGCATCGATCATGAGCGGCTCACCTACAAGTTCCAGGGCCGCCGCTATCGCCTGACCGATGTTCACGGGCATGTCGTGCCGGGGATCCTGGCTTGAGGGCTGTTTCTTTGGTGGAGGAGTTGATTCAACGCGATGAACCCGGTTCGGATACTCAAACGGCGCCCAGTGTTCGTCTTAATTCACGCACCACTTCCAATAGCTTGTTTGAGGGATCGTGTGTCGATGCGATCCTGATCGTCGAATCCAGTAGTGATCGCTTCCGAATAAACCGTCGATTCCACATTGAAATCGTCAATTCAAGGAGCCGATGGATCTGTTCCGGCGTTGGTTGAGTCTCTTTCTGAAGCGACGCAAGTTCCTGCTCTTCATGATGACGTTGACGGCGGAGGTGTCGGCATCCCGGGCAGTGAACGCAGCAACTGTCGACAAAGAATCGCAACTCTTCGAACCAGTATTGCTGTTCCTTCGCGAAGAAGATGAACCAGCGTCGGCAATCTCGACAACGGCAAAGCACATCGAAGTATTCTGTTCGCGGAACGACAGAATAATTCTGCTTCGATTTATCAGCAGAGATTCGGGATGCTGGAAGGATCCAGGCTGGCTGATACTGATAGATCCCAAACTTCGCGGCCCGAGACAACTTCTCGCCGCAGAATGCTGGTGCTTTTCCATAACGAGGATGAGCAACCAGTTCATCGACATCAGGGAGCAACTCTCTGGCGGCTTCGACGTCGAACTGGTTTTCCCAGCCCGGTGCCGGATACTTGTCTGGGAGTACGTTCGGCATTTGAAAGTTCGCTGCTTTACTTGAAGCCCAAGCCACATGGCGTGGCGAATTTTTCTGGCCGTCTACGACTCACCCTGAGCATTCTTGACCAGCTTGCGATAAATGTCGCGGACGGACT
Source organism: Planctomycetaceae bacterium (assembly GCA_947463775.1). GTDB lineage: Bacteria > Planctomycetota > Planctomycetia > Planctomycetales > Planctomycetaceae > SXXK01. The sequence goes on from CANHVD010000051.1 coordinate 12,814, forward strand.
TGTGCAGGTATTTCGCAAAGGTGCCATCCAGCTTTCGAATCGCAATCAGCTCAACCACATCAGCGAAATCCTTATGCATTCGGCGAACATTCTCGGCACCACAGGCAATTTTGATTTCGATCAGCCGCGACAGGCGAAGGACGGGAAGACCTTCAATCGTCTCGACATTCAGCTCTCCCGTTGGAGAAGGCAGCCGTACTTCTGAGTCCTTTCCGGCTCGATCACCTGTCATCAGAAACTGCACTGCGATACCGCCAGCAGTGCGAAACTCCTTGTTCACGCCATCCCATTGAAGACCAGCGGACTCAAGAATCTGCCGCACGTCATTCGCACGTTCGCGCTCGATAATCAAATCAACGTCGGTCGTGTTTCGCTGATAGCCATGGAGACAAACAGCAACACCGCCGCACACCGAATGAGGAATCTCCGCATCTGCCAGCACCTGATGGCAATAGGTCGCCGCCTGCCAGAGATTCTCGTTTCCCAACATGGTGTAGATCTTTTCGGCTGTGGGCATAACCAAGCTCCTGATATTAGGGATTGTACCCCAAGTTCGGTGCCAGCCAGCGTTCAATGTCCTTGACAGTCATTTTCATGCGAGATGCATAGTTCTCGACCTGGTCTTTGCTGATACGATCGACGGCGAAGTACTTGGAGCCCGGGATCATGCGATCCGGAAGGCTGAAGTACATGCCACTGACCGATGCGGCCGGCCACATCGCGAAGCTGCTGGTGAGACTCATGCCAGTAGCCTTCTCTGCGTCCAGCAGTTCCCAGAGCGGGCCCTTCGGCAGATGGTCCGGGCATGATGGATAACCAAACGCCGGGCGAATACCGTCGTATTGTTCATCAATGAGCTGATCGTTCGTCAGTGTCTCTGACTTGCCATAGCTCCACTCACGCCGAACCTTCGCATGCAGATACTCGGCAAACGCTTCCGCACATCGATCGGCCAGAGCCTTAATCATGATGGCTCGATAATCATCGCCCGCGGCTTCGATCTTCTTCGCCAGCTCATCACAACCATGGCCGGCCGTGACCGCGAACGCGCCGACGTAGTCAGCGTAGCCGTCATCGCTCCGCGTGACGAGCCTTGCAGGGTTATCGTTGTTGGCGAGTGACGGTGAATTATGTGATGGCGCCGTTGAAGGCTCATCACGCGGAGCGTGATGGCTACTTTTTGGCGCGACGTAGTCTGCCAGCGACCGATAACTCGTCTGCCCGACTCGTTCCCACTGCTGACGCAACATTGGGAAACGCATCAGCTCTTTCGAACGAGTCTCATCGGTCCACAGAACGATGTCATCCCCGTCAGAGTTGGCGGGCCAGAAGCCGTAGACACCGCGAGCTTTGATGCTCTTGTCCTTCAGCATCAATTGTAGTTCTGCCTGAGCATCCGCGAACAGCTTGCGAGCTTCCTCACCGACAATGGCGTCATTCAGGATCTTCGGATACTTGCCGATCAATTGCCATGAGCTGAAAAACGGAGACCAGTCGATATACGGAACCAGTTCCTCCAGAGGCAGGTCTTCGATGACTCGAGTCCCCATGAACTCCGGCTTCGGCGGTGCGTAATTCGCCCAGTCGATCGTCATTCGTTTGGCAAGTGCATCCGCATACGGAATCAACGTGACCTGCTGACGCTGATCGAAGGAAGCTCGCGCTTTTGCCTGAGCTTCCAGATTCTTCGCTGCATAGTCAGCCTTCTGATCCGCATCCAGCAGTGCTTCGACAACGCCAACCGACAGCGACGCATCGCCCACATGCACGACCGGCTGGTCGTAAACTGGAGCAATCTTCACGGCCGTATGCTTCGCACTGGTGGTGGCTCCGCCGATGAGCAGCGGTACGGTGAAACCCTGTTCCTTCATCGTGCGAGCGACGATGATCATTTCTTCCAGAGACGGCGTGATCAATCCGCTGAGTCCGATGATGTCGGCCTTGTGCTTGATTGCTTCTTCAAGGATCCTTTCGCACGGCACCATGACCCCAAGGTCGATCACCTTAAAGTTGTTGCAGCGAAGCACGACCGCGACGATATTCTTGCCGATGTCGTGTACGTCGCCCTTGACCGTGGCGATCAGGAACGTGCCGCGATTGCTGCTGGCCATGGCGTTCGGGTCAGCCAGTTTCTCAGCGGCTTCCGCGAGTGCGACGGCTTCTTCACGCTGACCCAGGAACAGGCCGGCGTCGTTGAATCGTTCCAGTTTCCCGCTGATCTTTGCAGCCTTTTCTGCTTCCATAAATGGCTCAAGCCACGCGACCGATTTCTTCATCACTCGCGCGGACTTCACCACTTGCGGCAGGAACATTTTGCCAGCGCCGAACAGTTCACCGACCACGTTCATGCCGTCCATCAGCGGCCCCTGAATGATGTCCAGAGGACGTCCGTACTTCAGCCGAGCTTCCTCCGTATCGCCGTCGATGTAATCCGTGATGCCTTTCAACAGAGCATGCTGCAGCCGCTGTTCAACGGTGCCGCCTCGCCACTCTTCGACCTTCTCTTTGCCGCTGGCTTTGGCTTTCACCTTTTCGGCAAAGTCAATCAGTCGCTCGGTCGCATCGGGACGTCGATTAAGAACAACGTCTTCGATATAGACCAACAGTTCCTTGTCGATTTCGTCGTAGACTTCCAGTTGCTGCGGATTAACGATGCCCATGTCGAGCCCCGCCTGCACCGCGTGATACAGGAAGACCGCATTCATCGCTTCACGAACAACATCGTTGCCTCGGAAGGAGAACGACACGTTGCTCACGCCGCCCGATGTTTTTGCTCCCGGACATTCCTTCTTGATCTGGCGAACCGCTTCGATAAATTCGACCGCGTAGTTCGAATGTTCTTCCATCCCCGTGCCGACTGTCAGAATGTTGGCATCGAAGATAATGTCGGTCGGCGGGAAACCGATTTTCTCTGTCAGCAGCTTGAACGCTCGCTTGCAGATACGAACCTTCTCTTCGCATGTCGCTGCCTGTCCGACTTCATCAAACGCCATCACGATGACTGCCGCACCGTACCGACGAATGAGCTTCGCTTTGTGCAGAAACTCGGCTTCGCCTTCTTTCAGGCTGATGCTGTTGACGATGCTCTTGCCGTGAACACACTTCAGGCCGGCTTCCAGAACTTTCCAGTCCGAGCTGTCGATCATGATCGGCACACGAATATTGTCATCGTGCAGCAGCCACAGAAATTTCTCCATGCAGCGCGGGCCGTCGAGCAGACCTTCGTCCATATTGACGTCGATCACCTGCGCGCCGCCTTCGACCTGATCGCGAGCAATGCTGATCGCTTCGTCGAACTTGTCTTC
>CANHVD010000052.1 GCA_947463775.1 Planctomycetaceae bacterium
ACAAAAAGTCCACGCGGCCAGTGTATCGTGTCGCTGAACTTTCCCCAGCTCCACAAGATTCTCTCGCAGGCGATGCGTCAGTTTATTCAGGGCACTTTGCAGGAACGTCGATTTTGCTTCCGGCCCGTCGAAAAACAATGGTCGAACGACATACTCCGGAGGCTTACCCGCCACCAAAGAAGCCGTCTCAACATAAACTGGAACCTTGATTTCCATTGTGTTCTCGTCGCCTGTTGATTGCCCCGCCACCGACCCTGCGTCGATGGTTTAACGGCTTTTTGCACCAGTCAGATTTATCATCGTCAGTGGTGCCGGAAGCCCAAAGGCTCCTCAGCTTCGTAGGCCGCTCCCTACTCCACCCGCGCATTGAACGCCAAACTTCGCCGCTCCCCGGTCCCGCGAAACGGCTCCGCGCCGTGCAACAGCCAACCGGGAAAAATGTAGAGATCTCCGATCACGGGCTTAAAACTGATCAGTGACCTCGCAAACCTCTGCTTGCCGCCGATCAGAAAGTTGATGTATCCCGCCTGACGACCAGCGATGTAATTTCTTTGTTCCTCATCCGGTGAAATTGCAGGGACTTTCAGATAGAGCACACCGGACAAGTCCCCGGAATGAAAATGCACCGGGCTGGGAGTTCCTGCGAACTGGCTGACAACCCAGAAATTATCCAGTTGGACAAGTCCCGACGGTTCATGTTCGACACATTCGACGTAAGTTCGGATCGCGCGAGCCACACAGCTCTGCAGAGAATCCTCGCCACCCCACGAACAATCTGGTTCTGATAACTCGAATTCAGCTCCTTGCCCCGGAGTCAACACTGAGTCAGAAACTGCATTGAGATGATCAATCAGATCCACAGAGATCCGTGTCCGTCCAATCAAGGGACCGAACGGCGACAGAAAGTCCATTCCCGGTGAGCCTTCAGAACGGAACGCCACCGCCTCCGACGCTTCATACTTTTTCAGGCGGCGAGTTTTCTCAACGATATCCATAGACATTCTCACTCAATCATCCTTTCCGCCATCTCCTGATGACGACGCAGAAGCACGGATTCCAGCGACCTTCGCAGTGACGCTTCATACAAAACAGGCGGTTCGGCAATTAGTGGATCAATAATACGCATGCGAGGATAGTCGTAATCGCGACACCGAGTCGTCGGCAGTATCGCCCCTTTACGTTCGATCCCGGACGCTGGCAAGAATGCATCCGGCTCCGCCAAGTTCGTAAACACGCCGCACGCCAGCTTACTCTGCGAATACGTGAATCGATGCAATCCATCCTCATGCACAAATCGCTGAAAGACACGTGGCCCCCGGAACTCAAGAGACAGCCCCAGAACTCCGTCCAGACTGTCATTCAAAAACTTTCGAGCATCCGTCGGACGTTGCCGGAGCAACCATGGGCGAGATGCTCCGTCTGACACAGATTGTCGCTGAATCAACTGCCACGTCTCAGGATGGCTCGGATCCTTTGATCGCGGCATCTCGTCCCATTTGAGTTTCTCCAGAGTCCATTCTTCGTCGGGAATCGGCTCGCGTTTCAACCCTGTAGAAACATAGACCCACAGATATCCCGCAGCTCCCATATTGGCCGCGATCGTCCAATAAGCAAGTGCCAGTTGCCTCAGTGTTCCCGCATCGTCAGCGACCAGCAGCATCCTGATCACATCCGGTTGTTCCGTCTGCAGATCGAGCAAGTCCAAAAGTTGCTCCGAGAAATCGGTAACACCCTTCGCGACAGATTTACGCAGCGCATCACTTTCAGGCATCGCTGGTCGATCTTCTGCGTAGAAGGACATCAGCGCCAAATCTTCCTGAGCAATAATCTGATTCAGGAACTGTTCGAATCTCATCATCCATTCGCGGCGGCGATCCAGTTCATGACGCTGCTTCAGGACGACCGCCGACTGTTGTGTCAGCTTGTTCCACCGTCGCTCCTGCCGCTCCAGTTGGAACACTGTGTTCTGCATATCAAGAATCACGGAGCTGGCCTGAAGTCGCTGCGATCGAGAACGCAATTCCTGCAGTCGCGTCACGACCTCCATTTGTCCCGCATCAGCTCCGACCGCCGTCAACAGTCTGCCGGACGCATCAGCCTGATCCCGCACCGAGTGCTTCAAAACAGGCTTTCGATCCGTACCATCTGTGACTACTGAACACTCTGCATGCAGTACAGTATCTCCGGCATAGCGGTTGAACTTTTCCGCCATCGGCGCCAACAGATCACGTTCCATCACACGCTTCAACGATCGTGCGCCGTAACGCGGTTCGAAGCCGTGTTCGAGCAGATAATCGATCACCTCGTCACTGACCTGAAACGTAACGCGACGGTACTTCAGCCCGTCTCGCTGTCGAATCAGTTCCAATTGCCGCTCCACAACCTTGCGAGCCGTGGCTCGATCCAACGGCGCGAACGGGACGATGCGATCAATTCGATTAAAGAGTTCAGGACGAACAAATTCCTTTACGGCTTTCTCGAAATGATCGCGCGAATGCCGGACATCCGATTCGCTCAGCCCGAATCCCACGGAACCGCGAGCATACGTCGCCGCTCCCAGATTCGACGTCATGATGACAACGCAATTGCGAAAGTCCGCAACACGTCCGGCTGCATCAGTAAGTCGGCCTTCACCCAGAATCTGCAACAACAGATCAAACAACGAGTGATGAGCCTTCTCGAACTCATCAAGCAACACAACCGCAAACGGCTGCTCACGAACTCGCGCTGTCAGAACTCCTTCAGCTTCCGTCGTTCCGCCGATCAAACGCTGCACAGCCATTGGATCAGCATACTCGCTCATGTCGATGCGAATCATGCGGGAGTCACCGGCTCCGGCTGATCCAAACAGATACTCGGCCAGCGTGCGAGCCATCTCCGTCTTGCCCACACCGGTCGGCCCGATAAACAAGAAGCTGGCCAGCGGTCGATGATCTCGATTCAACTGAGCCTTGAGCGTGGCCAGCAGATTGACGATCAGAGCCACCGATTCCGGCTGCCCAATGACTCTCGCTGCAAACCACGCTTCAGCGGCGTTAAGATCCAGCCGAACGCTGTCATCCAGCAGCCACATCGGCAATCCGGTTTCGCGAGAAAATGCTTGCGTCACATCCGCGCCGCTGATCAGAAACTCCGAGCTGGACTCCGTGCCTGCTGTCGAACCTGTGACCACCAGTTTTCGAGCAGCAACATCACGTCGTAAGTTCTGCAGAAATCTCACCGGCCGCGCCGGGAAGGCAGAGTATGTCGCGAAGCGGCGATGCAGTCGTTCGATCTCTTCAATCGCCGTTACAGAGAATAATTCTGCCGTCGTTGTCCATCCAGCCCGAGCAACCTGTGACAGGATACTCAAACGCTTTTCCTGAGGCGGCTCATGAATTGGAATCTGCAGGAATGCACGCAGCAACGCGACATCCTGACGTTCAATCAACGACAGTTGCTCGGGCGTGCATTCAGCCACGACCAGAATCTCGCCGCGAGCGATCGCCGGCCGAAGAAACGACGCGATCCCTTGTGTCTGGCATTCACTGCGGCCAACTTCCATCAGCTCCAGCAGTGAACCCACATGCAGAATCACATGCTCCTTGACCATTTCCTTTCGCAGCAGTTCCAGTCGTTCCTGCCACATGCCAAAGCCTGTCATCCCGGAGACCAGACGCGAACCACTGGTCGCCCAGAATTTCCAGGACCCAAGTCCCAACTCCGTACTGCGTCGAACAACTTCTTTAAGGATCGAAGTTTTGCCAACTCCGGAGGCTCCAATCAGCAGCACACTGCGAGCGATCAAGCCCGTCAACGCATCGCTGAGTTGCTGCACGGATTCTTCGCGATCGTAGGCTTGCGGCTTCGTCAGGCCAGAGATCAGGTTACCGATCTTCGGTAGAACCTTTCCGTCATCGGAGCTGGGTTTTTGCTCAACCAGTGTCTGCTGCTTGGGCGTTTCGGCGAAGTGTTCGATGGCGACCGTTTCCAGATCCAGACTTCTGCATCGAGCCTGCTGGACCATCGACTTCAGAGAACGAGTTGCCTTCAGTCGAAACAGAGCGAGGCGGACCTGATCTTCAACCAACTGTTGCAGTTCTTCTTCCCGGTTCGCGAGAACTTCAATTCCCAGCGAAGGCAGATAAACGATGAACGCATCACGGCTCTGCTGCCAGCGAATCGCCGGAATCTTCAGAGTCACCTCGTCCCGCCAGCTTCGATTCGGCTCAGCCGGCTCAACATTCACTTCGAAGGGAATCAGCTCTGGATCGATCGCCACCAGACGTCTCGCCAGTTCCAGATTCGGCACCTTCGCCAAAAGCGCAAGCCCATTTTCAGCCACGAGGTTTCGCAGGTTCTTTGGGGTATCGTCCAGGCACGTCACTTCAGGAAAAAACAGGGCCTCAGCGAGACGACAGACCTGAGTCTCCTCGAAGTTCTGAGTGATCACATAAAGTTGTACGGACAATGTGGGCATACGCAGAATGTCGCCGAAACCCCTGCGTGTGGCAACTATCAGGAGCAGCGAAGTCGGGACTAGCCCTCCTCGGCAACATCACCCACATGTTCAAATTCAGAAACATCCCAGCGTTGCTAAGCACGAAAGTTCTTCGGTGAATAATCAAAGCGTCGTTCGATATGACCGCAGCAGTCAACGGCTATTCTGCACTGATGCACGAGAATCGTCTGCTCTGGAAAGGCATTGTTCGATGCGAGCTTTGTCATATTCGATGGTCGTCGTTCGTGCCTACATTGTTGAATGCCGGTGCCAGTAGAAGGCTGGGGTTCATTCGTTGTGTAGTCTTGTCGTCGCTCTTCGCTGCGCCGTCTCGGCCTGCTCCGCGCCTTCCGCTTCGGCTCTTCGTTGACTTGGGCTCCGCCATTTCCTGAACTGGAGCAGCGAAAGCCCAGGCTCGGGTTTAGCAGCGACGGTCGACAGCCATGCCTCGAAAAACAATTTCAAATTTGAATTGACTGACTGGGCCCATGCTTTTCGGCTCACACTCATCAATCACCTCTAACAGCAGGGAAGAAAGGAATGCCTTCCTTCCCTGTTTTTCAACGCAGAACGAGATGATTCACCCAGCCCTGTCTCAGAGTTCGGGCAATCGATCATCTCATGCTTCTGAATGAGCGGAGAGGTCATTTTTTGCGTAAGCCTCGACGATTCTGGACCGGAGACGGCATAACCAGAACGCCAACCATTTGGTCAGACAATCTGACCGATAGATCCCCTTTACTTGCATTCAGAATTCTCGCGAATCTGATCGAGGCAACGGCGATCTTTGCCGCCGAAGCGATTTAATCTTTTGGATTATGACGGCGATTACTTCGCCGCTGCATCCGGCTGTTGCAACCGCACCAACAGCCACTGTTCAGCGTTATCACTTCCCAGATGTTTCAGACAAGGCGCCTCATCTTTTGTAAGGTTGTAGAGCCCTGTTTCGAATACAGTTTGGGTATCATCGCCTACAGTAAACGCAACTCGTTGCGAATCTTTGTCGACTGATCCAGTGATGACTTGATTCTTATTGCCAGCGGAATCCGTATAGTTGCCACGGATCACACCCTGCTTGCTGACTGCCAACTGAACGCTCACATCGGATTTGGTCTGGTCGGGCTTTGTCAACGCAAAGACACCCAACGGTAGCCAGTCACCATCTGCAGGGGCATCCGCTGAAGCGCCGCTGGCGGCGAGAGTCGAAGCCTGTTGATAATATTGCTGCGTAGTACCGGCATTTTCACCGTTCACATACACACTGTTGTCCTGATACGTCACGTTATTCCCGTAGTCATAGTATACCGGAGGAACCTGACTGTAACCGCAGTATACGGATGCCGTACTCCAGGTACACGGATTCCAAACGGCGTTTGCCGTCCAGCCTGCCGCATACCACGCACCTGGATATTCAGCATGCCATCCAGCGCCATAGACGCCCCAGTGATTATAGTCGTTCCGAACAGCTGCCGCTGTCGTGTAGCGAGCTGATGCCGCAACCGGGTTCAACCCGCCGACACCGCCGACACCGCCGACACCACCAACACCACCAACACCACCAACACCACCAACACCACCAACACCAAATCCGCCTGGTCTGCCCCCGCCAACGCCTAGATCAGTTCCAACTCCGACACCTGGTCTTCCGACGCCGCCAGCACCATAACCAGCCCTGCCGCCACCAACGCCTACATCACTGCCAACACCGACACCCGGGCCCCCAACGCCGCCGGCACCATAACCAGCCCTGCCACCACCGAGTCCTGCTGAACCGTTGGCGTGCAGCCCCTGATCCGATGGCAAGCCAAGAAAACTATCGAGTTGGCCCGCGTTGGGAGTTGAGAAACGGTCACCACCCAATCCTGAAGCGCCAACTCCGGCACCAGCTCGAGCCCCTACTCCGCCTTGAGGATTCCGGTTTGCACCAGCACCAGCACCAGCACCAGCACCAGCACCAGCACCAGCACCAGGTCTTCCTGCAGGCTGACCGCCGGCACCAATCCCAGCCGATCCTTGGCTATGCGTTGAACCGCCACCAGCATAGCCACCTGCTCCACCGGGGCCATGCGTCGCACTGCTTCCAAAGCCACCGCCACTACCCGCTCCACCACCATAGCCCCCCGATCCAGTGGGGCCATGCATTGAGCCACCGCCACCGCCACCGCCGAAGCCGCCGCCAGCTCCAGCACCACCACCAGCTCCGCCGCCGAAGCCACCGCCGCCGCCTCGTCCGCCACCACCACCTCGACCCCAGGACTCTGCTGGAACGGCGACCAGAATTAGAAGGCTTAGTGATGAGCGCAGAAATATTTTAATCATTGTCGAGGTATCCGAAGTGAAGTGTCCAGAAACGTAATGCGGGATCGCTGGTTCTACAAAGGCCTACTTGGCTGCATCTTGCTGACGACGCCTAATCACAATTTCATCTGTATCTGGCAGTGAAGCTTGTCCCAGCGTCCGACGCACTGATTGCCAGACACTAGCGTTGCCATCTAACCGCCTCATGACATTCACGGCGGAAGTGGGGACACCAGCCCCTGTCATTCCCTGGACTTCTGCCTGCCACCCACCCTCTGTCGGTGTCCAAACACCAACAGAATGCCCACCATCTGCACTGAAATCCCACGACTGAACAAATTTCCCCTGCGGATTCCAGCCGATCAGCTGAACCCCGGTAGTCACTGAGCCATCAACCTGCGTTGTCGTGTACTTGCGTTCCAGAAAGCGATCATTCACCGCCCAGCTACAAATGGACTCCATCCTGATGCCGTGCTCTTCCGCTATCCATGAACCGATCATCCACTCCAGATCAGCTGCGCTGCGGACTGCGGGTGGTGCTTCGATCCATTGGTCGCGCACAGACGCCATCAACCATTGCTCACCGACTTTTACATGAATCGCGGTGTACCTGCTGACTCCGGTACCATTCGGGCCCGGCACGACAACCGAGCGTCCCTCTTCGATGGCCGTGTCTTTGCTCAGGAGCCGCAAAGACTCTATCGCAATCTGCATCTCGGCATGAGGGCCATTGGCAAAGACTTCCGCATAAGCTTTCTCGATCTCTTCGCGACCAGCCCGCCGCTTTCCTGAATCGTCGATAAACTCGCCAGTTTCGGTCCAGCACTCCGCAACGGCTTTCGCGTCGTGTTTGTTGAATGCTGACACAAACACCTGTGACTGCTTGCGAATTGATTCCAGTTCGGATTCGTCAGGAGCAGAGACCGGAGTGCTTACCGTTTTCCTTTCGCCTTTTTCACCTCGGGCTGAATCCTGTGAATAGACTCCAGGAGCCAAAGTCGCGAGCAGCGAAAGCGTTACGATGGCGATGTCATTGCCAAATCTCATAGTGTTGTCCAACTCTTAAAAAATGACCGTCTTTGCAATTCAAGACACGATTCAGGCGATCTCCCGAGAGCATTCCGGCGATCTTCGTGCGGCAATCCTTATGCACTCACGCGTTACCTCAGATCCCGAAACACAGAGCCTCAGAGGCAACTCGGAGTTTCTGACATTCGAGATCAGCCGCAGCTGATATCCGAATAGAAGTGAAATTTTCGGCAATCGCTGCGTTCCGTCCCCAACCAGCAAGTCACGCTCGGCCTGCGCGAAGCATGCATGAGCCAATAGCAGCGGTCCCGACTGCAGAAATCTTTGGGACTATGCTGTCCCAATGGAACGCGCTTCAATGCGAAATTGAATGATCTCAGTAGGCCTTGGTTCAGACGATAATTCAAGTCCATGAACCGGGTGCCGGGAAGTTTCTTCGAAGTAAATGCCCAGGTAATTTAACAAGAAATGTACTAAGTCATTTTTTGAAAACACCTGGGGCATCCGAGGGCGGTTACGGTGTAGACAGTCGCACGGTGGACGCTTCTTGAAATTCTTGGTTGCATCCAATCCTTCGATGAACTGCGGGCTTGATCATACTCTTCCAGATTCCATGTCTCGCTGGTGGCACAGCCCGCATAGGAATGGGCAAGTGAACGCTGCGTTGGTATGAAACGAACGCAGCCCAGGCGATTCAGAAGGACGCGTCCTAAGTGAGCGATTGGATCCTGCATCTCTTTGCGTTGACCGAACAGACAGCAGTCCAGAGGGCCATAAGACAGCGGTTCAGAATTGAGAGAACTGGCTATCAGGACGCAGGTCACGACTATCACCGCTCATTCGGGCCGTGAAATCATCATGTTTTCGAAATATGCCTGAGCGAATCTTGAGATGCAGCGTCTGGATGATTCACAGAACGTGCTTGTCGTTTTACTCACGGATAATCGACTTGAAGTGTCGCGGGATACCAATTGCTGGCTTCACGGCGCCTGCCGGCTGAGTGATGGTACGGCCGATGGACGACCGCTTCACAAATCCGCAAGCTTTCACTGTACTGCGGATCGCGAAATCAATCACTGCGTCGGAGATCCCATCAGCCGCATCAACAGTGACCGCCGAGGACTTGTGCCTTGATGTTTCACACCCTCTCGGATTTCCGCCGAGAGGGCGCGATGTCGGTCTTACTTACTTCGACTTGGGTTGAGCCGGTTTCCCCTTCGTCTTCTGTTCCTGTTTGCTCGCGTTCTGTTTCTTGCTCTTTTCCTTATCCTTCTTACCGCCTTTGTCGCCCATTTCATCATCCTTTGTTATTGCGAGTTGTCGCTCAGGAAAGTTTGTAGAACGCGGATAATGTCGCCAACCGGGTCTGTTTTGTCCAATCGTATTCAACGGCTTTCCTGGACATCCTGCGAAAGGATTCTTTCCTCATACAGTGCAGGTACCGTCAACGATATTCCGGCGAATACGCTCTCCCGCATTCGCGCAAGGCGTTATCCTGTCGCCACTGAGATAGCTGAGGCGTCGTCGTCGACTACTTCCAGAACGAACGCCACGCACTTGATCCTCTCAACCCCACAGACAACAGATTTCCGATACGTTGATTTTCGTGAGATCGCCTGGAAAAAACATGACCGCAGTTGCCGTCGCCGAGAGGTCTTCGGTTGAGCGTGAGATTGCGCAAGTGGTCGGTGCGAAGATGCGGGCATCAGGTTGGCTGCACGGCAACGGATTCGTTGTCACTTGGGCGATAGGTCACCTCGTAGGATTGGCGTAGCCACACGAGATCAATCCTGATTGAAAACGTGGCGTGCAGAGTCGCTGCCCAAGCTACCCGATCAGTGGCCGCTGGTAGTGCTCGAGCCCAGGAAAGAATAATTCAAAACTGTCAGCAGTTCATTCAAGGTCGCGATGTCCAATACGTAGTTTGCGCCACGGATGCGGGACGTGCTGCTGGTAATGCCGACCGGGGCGAGCAAGTCGCTTTGTTGTCAGCTCCCGGGCTTGGCGAGAGTTGGGACGACACTCGTGGTCAGTCCGCTTACTGCTTTGATGGAAGGTCAAGTTACAAAGCTCCAGTCGCTGGGACTGCGAGCCGAACGGATCCACTCCGGCCGCTCTCGTCCGGATTCGCGTGCCGTGTTCCTGAGGTGTCTTGCAGGGGAACTTGATTTCCTCTTTATCGCGCCGGAGCGAGTGGGCGTGCCGAGCTTCCCGGAGTTTCTTGTGGTGGAGATGAATGCCTTGACGGTGTTTTGCATCATTCCGGATGATGGCGGTTTCTCGATTCTGCCATCGATAAAGGCTGCTATAGTGCGGCGATCGTCATTCTTATTCGGAGTAAAATTGTGACCACAGATCTCAAAGAAAAGCTCACACCGATTCTTGGCCGGATTCCCAGCGGCGTCTTCATTCTGGTCGCAAGCGATGGGGAATCGCGAAAGACCGGGCTGCTGGCGAGTTGGATTCAGCAGGCTTCTTTTGAGCCGCCTCAAGTGACGGTTGCCGTCAATAAGTCTCGCTATCTGATCGACTGGCTCAAAACCGGATCAGCGGTCACGTTGAATCAGGTCCAGAAGGGTGACAGCACACTGTTCAAACATTTTGGCAAAGGCTTTGAACCTGACGCAGCCGCGTTTGATGGTGTCGACACGGTGCTCGGTGATAGCGGACTCCCGCTGCTTCGCGCGGCGATGAGTAGTCTGGAGGGCACGGTCACGGGTCGAATGGAGGCCGGCGACCATGTGATCTTTCTGGTGACACTAACGAACTCGATTGCTCATCGAGAGATCGCGGACTTCGATCCGTTTGTTCATATCCGCAAGAACGGGTTTAGCTACTAATCGCAAATCGCGGCTGCAGCCACGGCTACGATCAAACGCAAACTTCACTCAACGGCCATTCCACGGATTGCCTTCGACGGTCGCACAGCGTTCGTCCACGATGATTCGTTCCGGACGCGGTCCGGCGTAGACCCAGAGCATTTCCATGGTCGAGTTCGACTCATTAATAAAGTAGTGAACTCGCCCGCGTGGCTGCAGGGCGGTCGAACAATCGCGCATCGAGTATCGTCGTCCCTCGACGATGCATGTCGCGACGCCGGAAATGATGCTGATTGATTCATCGAAGTCATGCACATGAGCTGGCAGTCGACCGCCAGGATGAAACAATCCATATCCTCCGCTCATCTCCAGACCGGGCATCAGATCGGCATTGAAGCAGTCGATGAATTCTGTGTTCGGCCCGGCTGCCGTGCGTTTGGCGGTTGCAAATCGATTAATGCGTTCAGCACCGGGAACTCCGGTGGAGGTATCGGGCATCGCTTTCTTTGAGAAGAAGCGATCCACCAGCGTTCTTGATGGCTGATCCACGGCCATCGCAATATGGACCACGACGGTTTCACTGGAATTGTTTCGCGACGTATGAGCCAGCCCTTGTGGAATGACCGCGTTGTCCAGCTTCTTCAAATTGTAGCTGCGGCCTTCGATCTCCAGCACCATTGAGCCGCTGAGCACCGTAATCGATTCCGTGAACGTGTGCATGTGATAGGGAAGCACGGATCCCGGTGCGAAGGTAACAATTCCGGTTGTCAGTTGCTTTGCCTGGTTATGACGTCCAACGTGACATTCAAACTGCACTCCCGGAGCGATTTCATTCCTGGGACCTTCACCCAAAGCATTCATGACTTCGGCACGATCCGGACGCATTGATTCCGGTGGTCGTTGCAGAGGAGCAGGCTTTGATGAGGTGGTGGTTGAATCAGGAACCAGGGACGCTCGCAGTGAACGATCTCGGCCCACGGCCGCGAGACCGGCCTTCAGCGATCGCAGCAGAAGACTTGTGTCCATGCCGACGCCGATCGCACGGAAGCCCTGCGACTGTCGCTCCAGCATGTTGTCGACGCTGGTAGCAATCAGGCCACAATGACGTCCGGCCGCACGAATCTGGTCTTTCATCTGCAGAATCTGTTCGGCAACTCCCGGCCCTTCCCATTGTCCGCGAAAACCGGCCGTCGATGAATAATCAGCCGGGCCGAACCAGAGCAGTTCCACGCCGTCGACTCGGCACATCTGAGGAACTTGTCGAGCCGCATTGATGGTTTCAATAATCGGTACGACCAGCACATGCTCGTTGGCTTCTGCGGCATGCTCCGCAACACTCTGGCCCCAGGCCGTGGCTCGTTCTGCACCGATCCCTCGAAGACCTTCCGTCGGATATCTGGCCCACGCCACGGCTTGTTTGAGCTGCTCGGCCGTTTCAATCCATGGGATCACAATTCCATCGGCCCCGATATCCAGAACTCGCTTGATCAAAGCGCCGTTGAGTTCGGCGATCCGCACCAGCACGACCGTTTCGCTGCGGACCGCAGCTCGGACGTGTTCAACGATCTCTTTCCAGTCCAGATGGCCATGTTCTGCATCGATCACAACCCAGTCCAGCCCCAAAGCAACGGCCATCTCGGTAACGCTGGGAGCTTCAAGTGTGACCCACAGCCCGAAGACAGTTTCGTCGGCAGCCAGTTTTTTTCGCAGAGCCTGAATCGCGGTCGTTTTCATGAGGATTCCCTGGGGACTGACCTTCGTGTTGGACAGCGCCATGTTTGGCGACTCAGATTCACCGAAGTAGTTTTCGGCTGCTGATTTACAGTGTGAAACGGAGTCCCTTCTTCCCTTCGGGGGAGAAGGTGGCCGATTGGTCGGATGAGGGGGCTTTCGAGGATGACAGCGTTCTAAAGCGGCCCCCTCACCCCAGCCCTCTCCCCCAATTTTTGCGAGGACGCTGCCATTTGACGCCACGCAACATCCGCAAAAACTGAGGGAGAGGGAGCAACATGGCGATGTCCTTCTAGTTCACTAGCTCTGCGTTGCCGCCACCTTCGCTATTCAGCAATTCCAGTTGCACGGGTTCAGCACGCTTTCCGGCATCGATTGTCAGCACAACCGTGTGAGTGCCGGCAGTCAGTTCCGGTGAGAACTCTGTCACAGGATCCATAGGAAGTCCGTCCACGCGTACTTCTGTTCCCGCAACGGAATTCAAACGAAAAGCGATGCGGCCCGGAGTCGTGACATTAATCGTGAATCGTGCAAAACCGACGTTGACTTCACGAGCCCTCATCGTGGGCATGACTTCAAGAGGTAACACACCAGCAACGGTGGTGTATCGCGGATTCCAGGTGATATCCGGAGCACCAATTGCCTGACTAAAGCTCGTTCGGTTAAGCTGGTGATAGGCTTCATTGGTCGGCATCATCACCTGCCAGCTTCGCACAAGTCGCTGCTTCGACAGGGTGTAATCCGGGGTTCGACCGAGTTCTGAAAGGAAGCGAACGACCGCTGCGATCTCATCATCGGTCAGACTGTCTACGAGTCCTTCCGGCATCAGAGAGACACCCTGAGACTGTTCTTCAATCTGATCCACAGGAACTTCAACAATCTTGTTCTCGGCAGTTCGCAGCGTCAATGTCTTTTCTGATTTCTGAATCTGAACACCGGCGACGACCTGACCATCCACTGTCGCGACCACCGTCGTGTGATAGTTTTCTTTCACTTTGGCATTCGGATTCAGCAAAGACTCCAACAGGTAATCCGGCTGAGCACTCGCACCGAGACTGATCATGTCGGGACCAACCATGCCGCCAGCTCCTCCGATGGCATGACACTTCAGACATCCCAGTTGCTCGTTGCGATAGATTCGCTCACCTTCGGAGGCTTTCGCTGAGGAAGCAACCTTGGTGAGAATTGCGGCACGCTCTTCGGGAGTCAGCGATTTGCGGCTGGTAATCTTTCCTGCCGTCTTAAGAGCATTCTCAAGGTCTGAATCTGTACGGCCTGATTCACGAAGCACTCGCAGAATATCGCGAGCGACTTCTGTTCGCAGCTCTTTGCCTGCAAGTGCAGCGGTCAACAACTTCGGCCCTTGCTTTTCGTTCAGAATCGCGCGAGCAATCCCGACCGATGAGGCACCTTCGGGAAGAGCTGTCGCCAGACCGACGACAAGTGGAGCCGCCTTTTCCGGACGAACCACGGCCAGACGTTCGATCGCCAGTCCACGGATCTCGACGGCACTTTTCGCATCGCCAGCGACCTGCTCCAGCAGAGCCAGAAGAGCATCATCCTGACTGTCAGCAATGCCAGCAAACGCAGCAGACCGATCGGCAGCATCCGCTTCAGGATTCAAGGCCCATTCCTGAAGCTGTGACTTCAAGCTGTTCAATTTCCACTGACCGATTGCCTGCAGGGCTGCTCGACGCAGCAATGTGTCGTCAGACTTTGGCAAAGACGCCAGAGCATCCGCATTGACTGCAGGAACCATTTTTCTAGTTAACGAAATCGTCAGCAATGTCTGCAGCGTAGCACCGTCCTTGTGAGTCGCGGCTTGAGTTGCCAGTTGGCCCATCTGTTCCGGATTGGCGCTATAGCAGATCAGAGGAACCAGACCGGCTCGTTTCTCTGCGGTGACATTGTCGGCGTAGAGATCTTTCATCAGCACATCAACGGGAGCACCACTACCCAGAGCTGAAAACCCATAGGCGATCTGTCCGGCGTCATTATTGAAGTTCATTTCACCACGCTCGAAGGCGGGGCGCCATTGAGGAGCCAGTTCCTTCGTCGTCAACCACATGGCATAATCGATAAACGTATCAACCGGCTGACGCAAAGGCATCAGGGCAGTCTCGACAAGTTTCGGATCGCGGAACTCAGCCACCATCTTCGCGGTTTCTGCATTGGCTTCTCCAAACGCGGAACCATCAGCAATCTGCCGTTCAGAATCTTCCAGTGGTGAAAACGAGAGTGCTCGAATAGCTTCCAGGCGAACACGCGGATGGCCATCCTGCACAGCCTTTGTCAGTAACTCCCGCGAGTTTGGCATCAGGTATTTCCAATGACTCAGAACTCGCACTGCGGCAGCTCGAATTCGCCCGTCGTCGCTCTTCAGCAATGTCTCCAGCAACTGCGGCTGTACCGATCGCGCTGTCTGGAAACACCAGACGGCTTCAAGCAGCACATGATCGCGTTCTGCGGCTGACAACTCGACAGACTTCAGCCACGCTTCCAGTTCTGTTGCAATGGCCGGCCCACGCTGGCGAAGAATCTGCTTCGCGGACTGACGTTCGACGCCGTCATCTGATCGCAGGGCTTCGAACAGCTCTGCATTTGTCCGAGTTGAGACGGGCTTAAATTCACGCTTCGGTGCGCCTTTCCAGGTGATTCGCCAGATGCGACCGTGAGTATGGTCACGACGTTCGTCACGGAAATCCACTTCGCCGTGTTGAATGATCGGGTTGTACCAGTCCGCGACATAAATGGCTCCGTCAGGTCCAACTTTGACGTCGATCGGACGAAACGCGACGTGATCCGACCAGATGACTTCCTGCTGTTCGCGAGAAACATAGCCGGAGTTCTCTTCCGTCAGAGCAAAGCGGACAACGCGGTGACCTCGGAAGTCATTCGTGATCGCACAACCCTGCCAGTCAGGCGGCAGCATCGGTGTTTCGATCAGTTCCAGGCCGCAATGTTTCGGGCTGCCCGGATTCAGGCCTTTGACCAGTCGCTCAGCATCAACCGCGGTGAAGTAGTAGGCTCCGGGAATCACATAATTGATTCCCTCGCCACCAGCACCGTCAGTGGCAAACGACTGACCGAAGCGATCGTAATGATGGCCCCAGGTATTCACGAGCCCTCGCATGAAAACGCCCAGTTCGAGCGTTTCCGGGCGGAACTGCCAGATGCCTCCGGCATTCAGTCGACGCACGCCCCATGGAGTCTCAACGTGACTGTGAATATAGATCGACTGATTGAAGTACAGAAATCCGTCATAGCCCCAGCGGAGTGTATGCAGAATATGGTGAGTATCCTCGGTGCCGAATCCGGACAGCACAACCTTCTTTGAATCAGCCTTGAGGTCTCCGTCATGATCCTTGAAATGCAGCAACTCTGTGCTGTTCGCGACCCACGCGCCGCCATCACCTGGAGCGATCCCGGTTGGGATTAAAAGTCCTTCTGCAAAGACATGAGTCTTATCAGCTACTCCGTCATGATCAAGGTCTTCCACAACGACAACGCGATCGGTCGCCGGAGCACCAGGCACAATCTGAGGATAGACCTCTGAGCTGGCAATCCAGAGACGACCATCTTCGTCGAAGTTCATCTGAATTGGTTTTGCGATCGTGGGATCTGACGCGAACAGATTCACTTCAAAGCCTTCCGGGACTTTGAAAGTGGCCTTTTCCAGCTCGGGATCCGGAGCTGGGATATCCTTCAGTGTCGGGACCTGTGCGAGGACA
>CANHVD010000053.1 GCA_947463775.1 Planctomycetaceae bacterium
CGTGACAGAAGCTGCGAGTGCGGGCACGGATACGCTTTCGTTCAGCTCTCTGACAACGGATGTGATCCTGAGTCTGGAGACAACGGATGTTCAGACGGTGCATGCCAATCGGACGCTGAAGCTGAATGCGACCGATGTGCTTGAGAATATCGTCGGCGGCTCGGGCAATGACACGCTGACGGGCAACTCTTTGCCGAACATCCTCGTCGGCAATGTGGGTGACGATACTCTGAACGGCGGTGGTGGTGGTGACATTCTGATTGGTGGTTTTGGACTTGATACGCTGAACGGCGGAGAGGACGAAGACATCTTGATCGCCGGCTTCACGACGAGCGATTCCTTGTTCAGTGACCTGAATTTTTTGATTGCGGAATGGGTGTCCGTGAATTCATACGCCACACGCATCAGCAATCTGCGAGCTGGCGTGGGGGCTCCTGCAGTTTCCTTGCAGGCGACAGTCAACGTGCTGAATGACGCGGGAGAAGTGGATTCACTGGTCGGTGGCAACGGAACCGACTGGTATTTCCGAGCCCTCGACGATGTCGTCACGGATTTAGTGACCGACGAAGTTCTGGATATTTTGTAATCACGGTGGATGGGAGCGGATGGACAACGTCCGCTCCGTCAGCCTGATACTGATCGTAAACACGCCAACAGAGACGAGCAGGTCGGGCAGCGTGCGAATCATCATTTCCGTGGCATCGCTCACTTGAAATAGGCGTGTCGGCGTACGACTCCTGCGATTGCAAGATGGTGACAGTTTGATGCTCAGGATCCAGGGTTTAAAACCGGGACTGATACAGATCGAATGATCCGCCGCAGGCGGAAATCTGTAGGTCGACCTGTCTCAGGTCAACAAGGTGCATCACTGATCAGCAGAAGGAATCGCCGTCTGCAGAATCGTTCTCCGTTTCAGAAAGTGCCGACTCAAAAACTCCAGGGACACACCACAAGTCATGATGGACAATGTCTTATTCCTTCGGTGGCACAGCATAGATTTTCCAATGCTGTCCTTCCCAGAGCGGATCCGTTTCGAACGGCCCCAGAATTCTGGTCAGAATGAAATCGCAGTCAGTTTTGGCTCGCAGAATCTGCAGATCATGTTTGTCGTAGAGTGAATCAGATGAACTCCGCAGCGTCCAGTCGTGCAGCAGCCAAAGGCGTTTATTCCACGTCAGGATTCCGGCGGCATCCTGAGGGCAATCCTTGTAGCAGACATACTCGGCGCGTTCAGCAAACCATTTGAAGGCTGAGGATTCTCTGGGCGTCAGGATAAGTGCGTCCTTCGGAGTATTCTCCCGCAACCAGTCGCAGGCCGTTCGCCAGTCGGTGAATTGATCCACCGTGTATCCTGCCGGAGCTGCTTCTCGGCTGCGCCAGGACAGCCATAGCGGAAGCAGCAGCATTCCACAGAAGGCCATCTGCCGGACGCGCGGAGTACTCAACAATCCACCGGCGAACGATCTGGAAGCCATCGAATTTCGAACTTCCAACTGCGGTGCGAAGGCCTGCACCAGGCGTCCGAATACCAGAGCGGTGGTAATTGGAAGCAGTGCGTCGAAACAGCGAAACGGATAAAACTTCAGCAGCGACGCACGCCATTCCCAGCCGTCTAACTCCTGGGCTCGCACTGTGTGCCAGCCGATGATTACACCCGCCAATGCGATCATTGTCGACATGGCAAAGAAGACCAGCATCCATCGCAGCCCGTCGTTCCGTGTTGTTTCGGATTTGTAGCGACTTAGACACCAAAGCCCGGCCAGCAATCCACCGCCCAACAGCAATAAATAGAGCCACTGAGAACCAGGAATCTCAGTCGGGTCCAGATGATGCTTTAATCGCCAGAAGACCTGATAAAACGAAGCCAGCTCACGATCTTTTTGAGGAAGACTCTTGTCCAACACAAGCGTCAACGCAGGGATCAGTCCGGGCAAGGCGAAGAGAATTGTCTGAGTCGAAAAGGCGATCAGACCAAACAAAGATGATCGCTGGTTCTCATCGCGGCTTTGCGGACGTTTCAAGATCAAATCGGCCACCCAAAACAACGCGGAGGCCATGCAGACACAGGCGGCAACCCAGCCACCAACGACGGGGTGTAGCGAACATCCCAGACCGCAGATGATTCCCGCGAGCAGCATGCTTCGTACTGAGCCGCGGCCACTGATCCAGAGGCTCACGGCGATCAGGCACAGCCCCCAGGCAGGCACTTTGGATTCGAATCCACCCAGTAGCCACTCTCCCGAGAAACTCCCGAGCAGGCTCAGCGAGGCAAACATCGTGGCACTCAGAACGCTGAAGATTGCCCGCAAATGCACCGCGCGAGCAAGCAGTGTCCAGCCGACGGCCAGCAGCAGGGCCGAGAAGATTCGGCCGGCGACTGCGATCTGATCAAACGACAGCCATTGAGTCATCTGGCCCACGAGCCAGAAAAAGCAATAATGCGCATTGGCCGAAGTCAGAAAAAAATCGCGTGAACACCACCCCGGGTCTACGAACGCGCGGGACTTGGCCAGGTAATGAGGTTCATTGACCCCCGGAACAGCACTGCTGAGAACTGAAACAGCAGAAAACAGCCCGGCAATAAACAAAGTCGACCACAGGCCAATGCGAGAATGCTCGGCCTGTGGTCGCGCTGTTGATTCTTCTGCAGAATTCAACTGACTCACTTTTTCTTCTTCGCTGCAGCCTTCTTACCGGCCTTCTTGGCAGCTTTCTTCGCTGCGACAACCGGCTTCTTGTCTGCGCCAGTGGCCTTCTTCTTTGCACTACCTTCAGTTTTCTTCCCGCCGAACGCCTGCTCCCAGTTTTTCCAGAATGCAGGTGTCGTCCCGGTCCGAACAATCGGTCCGCTCATTTGGTCAGCCTTGTCTTCAATTGGTAAACGTATCAAACCTCACAGGGGCAAAACTGTCCCTGCTCCAATGCTCATCACATAGCTGCGGATCTTGATGCCATCGCGCCACGGCGTCAAGGGGGTTCATGTTGTCGGAAAATGCCAGATGATTTCGATGCCATCGACAGCAGAAACAGGCCGGAAGAATCAGCCACGATCCACAGTGTGCCAAG
Source organism: Planctomycetaceae bacterium (assembly GCA_947463775.1). Taxonomy (GTDB): domain Bacteria; phylum Planctomycetota; class Planctomycetia; order Planctomycetales; family Planctomycetaceae; genus SXXK01. The sequence continues at coordinate 3,067 of CANHVD010000053.1, forward strand.
TCGCCTACGCCGCTGCAGTCCGGCGCTTGCGGCGAGCATCCGGCGAAGTCTTCCAGCGGCGGTGAACCCAGAAGTACTGCTCCGGAGCTTTTCGAATCAGGGCTTCCAGCGCTGAGGTGAATCGCTGAGTCAGCTCGTTGATTCCATTCGCTCCCTGATAGTCGGCCGGATCAATGATGTCCTGCGTCGTCAGGCAAAAACGGACCCAGTGAGAATTGCGGCTGGCTTCATCAGGCAATCTCCACGCTCCACCCACCACGATCAACGCATTGTATTGCAAAGCCAGGAGGGCAATCGATTTAAAGGTGGATGCAGGTCGGCCGAAAAAATCCACGAACAAGCCTGAAACGCCAGCGTCCTGATCACACAGCAACGAAGCCATGCCGTTCTTTTCCATGATCTCAGAGAGCTCAGAGCCAGCTCCCTGTTTGGAGATCAGGGAGTTCCCTGTCGATTCACGAAACGCCTTGAACCATTCATGAAGATAAGGATTGTCCAATGGCCGCGCGACGACTCCCATGGGAAAGCCAAAGTGGCCGAACGTATTGACCGAAATCTCCCAGTTCCCGAAATGTCCTCCCAGAAACAGCACGGGACGACCGGAACACAATGCCCGGACACAGTCATCGCGTCGCTCAAAATCCAGCACATCGGCGCAGGATCTCAGGCGAAAGCGGCGAGGTAACTGGATCATTTCGCAGACCATACGAAACAAGTGCCGCCACATTCCAAGAATAATTCGGTCGGCTTCAGCATCGCTAAGCGATTCCCCGAACGCAATCGCCAGGTTCTCTCGCGCGACGTGATAGCGAGTCAGCTTCTTCGGCAATACACAGTGAATGAACCATGCCAGCCCATTGGCCATCGCCACTGTTGCGCGGACGGGCAGACATCTGACGACAAAGAGCAGCGTCAGAAAGACGGCGTACTCAAGCAGATGTCTGATCCGGCGAAGTTTCATGGGACAATCAGTGTCAGGGAATGAGGATCCGTCTCAATCTGCAAGGGCAGTTCCGGGCCGGGGTCACCGTCGCACTGTGACGTGCGAGACGCGGTTACGTCAAGGCATTCAATTCTCACGGCCGAAGCCGAGAAGCGAGTAAACTCTTTCTGGCCAATTGGCAGCCCGAGACGCAGTTTGACCGCATGACAAAAAACCTGCCAGCGAGTTGTCCCGTGAAAGATGCGAACGTCCAGGACTCCGTCGTCCGGACGAGCCTCGGGAGCAAACGGGATGTCGAAACCGTACCTTGGAACATTCGTTACGATGATGTGACTGCCGGAAACATTGCGAGATTCGTCGGAGGCAACAACTCTATAGGTTGTCGGCTGATTCTTCAGCAGTGCTCGCAGCACCGGGCGGACGTAACTCAGGCGATGGATATTCCCGGATCGCACCTTATGGACGGCTTCCACGATTTCCGCATCAATTCCAACGCTCACCATCAGCAGTGTTCGCCGGCCATTAACGATGGCGGAGTCGAAGACTTTGACGTGGCCTCGCTGGATGATTTGAGCCAGCTTACGACCGCAACGGCGGAGCCCCAGATATTTCGCCAGCAGGTTTTCGGTTCCCAGCGGAAGCACGGCAATGGGAACTCCCGGCTGCCGATTGACAAGATCAGCCACAGTCCCGTCGCCGCCAGCCGCGACAATGCACCGAAGAATTCGCTCGGCTGGCTTTTCTGTCAGGTAGCGATCCAGCTTCGGACGGCTTGAGAACATCCGAACTCGAAATCCCGCTTCTCGCAGGTGGCGTGAGAGAATTCGTAACTGACTGCGACCAGTCCCGGAACCGGAATGAGGATTCCTCTGGATGATGACGAGTTCATCTTGAGTGCAGTCGAGACGGATGCTCAGTTTCCTTCGCGCAAAAAAACACACCCCGGAAGTAGTCTTCCGGGGTGTGTCAATTTTATGAGCAAACCTTTCATCGGACAAGCCGAGGAAAGTGTTCGTCAATTAGTGGCAAGAACCACAAGCTGGAGCTGCTGTAGCGCAACCGCCGCAAGCTGGTGCTGGAGCACAGCTGCTGCAAGCTGGAGCTGCTGGCTTGTAAACCTTGTGAGTTACAACCTGCTCAACCATCTTGCAAACCTGAACCTGTACTTCCTTTTCCTGTGGCTGGCACACGGTTGTCGTGTACTTGTACTCTTCCTGAACTGTAACGTTCTTAGCAACCTTTACAGTTCGCTCTTTTTCAACTGCCTTGCAGACAGTTGTTGTGTACTTGTACTCTTCTGGAACAGTGATCTGCTTGCAGACCTTTACTGTTCGTTCCTGCTCAACTGCCTTGCAGACAGTTGTTGTGTACTTGTACTCTTCTGGAACGGTGATCTGCTTGCAGACCTTTACTGTTCGTTCCTGCTCAACTGCCTTGCAGACAGTTGTTGTGTACTTGTACTCTTCTGGAACAGTTACGTGCTTAGCAACCTTTACAGTGCGTTCCTTTTCAACTGGCTTGCAGACAGTTGTTGTGTACGTGTAAGGCTCTTCAACCTTCTGCTGTTCGTAGCAGGTGTACGCAACTTCTGTTTCAACCATGTTAGCAACCCAAACCTTAACGGTCTTTGTGCAACCGCCGCAGCTTGAAGCAACAGCACCGCAAGCGCTGGCTACACCGCAACCGCCACAGGCAGAAGCAACTGCACCGCAGCAGCTTGAAGCCTGAGCACAACCGCCGCAAGCTGGAGCTGAAGCGCATCCGCCGCAAGCTGGAGCTGAGCCACAGCTGTTGCAGCCTGACTCAACGGCCTTCTCTTCCCAGTGACCCTGGTCCTGGCATACCTTGCGTGTCTTCTGAACTGGAACTGTCTTGCAGACGGTACGAGTACCAGTGTGCTGAACAGTTTCAGGAACCAGAACTGTGTACTTCTGAACTTCTTCAGCCCACTCTGTCTTGCAGACATTGCGAGTTGCAGTGTGTTCAACAGTTTCTGGAACCATAACTGTGTACTTCTGAACCTGGTCAACCCACTCTGTCTTGCAGACATTGCGAGTACCAACGTGTTCAACAGTTTCTGGAACCATAACTGTGTACTTCTGAACCTGGTCAACAACTTCTGTCTTGCAGACGTTGCGAGTGCCAGTGTGTTCAACAGTTTCTGGAACCATGACTGTGTACTTCTGAACTTCGTCAGCCCACTCTGTCTTGCAGACATTGCGAGTGCCGACGTGTTCCTGAGTTACAGGAACCATAACTGTTACCTTGCGGGTTTCAGTTACAGTGGTTGGAACCAGAACAGTCTTCTGAACCTCTTCCCATGTTCCGCACGCTGCTGGAGCGCCGCAACCGGAATCACCGCAGCTTGAACCACAAGAGCTGGCACCACATGGGCTGCAGCTTGTAGCACAAGGTGCTGAACAACAACGGCTGGACTTCTTACCGAAGCAACCACCCGCTTGAGCAGATGCTGTCATAGAAACAGCAAGTGCCAATGAAAGAATCAAACGCATGCTCTGTAACTCCTCCCAAAGTTCTGAAACGATAACACCAATTTAAAGTACCTGGACACCCAGCCAGATTCTTGTTCTTTATGTATCCGGATGAGGGTAAACCCTCTTTCGACGGGTATTGTTCGATGTCAGTATTGACTACCCAATCAACCGAATCAACCTATTCTGCGCTCAAGTTAGCATGCCGCGTTCAGATTCGGAAACAAAAACTGTAAAAAATAAACAGTTTGCGGATAGCGGGCACCTTGTGACAGCTGGCGCGAATGGGGCATTGCAAGGGATTAAGGGCACCCAGGAGGGTGGAAATTCAAACGGAACCTTGCGATTCGGCAATTTGAGTTAAGTTTTCCCCTCTGGTAATCCTAATGGGTGCAGGGAAAGATTCCAGTCAGGCAGGCTGCGAGGGCCTGATCTTCCTGGTTATTCTCGGAGTTGCTTTTTCCCCAAATCTTCCATCCCGCGTGACCTGGGTTTTGGAAGAGTCGCTCTCATTCCTTAGACTGTGCACGGTTTTAGTGGCTCCGGAAGTGAGCCGACTGCCGAGTTCCCAAGAAATCACCGAGCACCCGTCCGATGAAGTTCTGCCTTGTTGACCGCATCAACTCTCTCGTTCCTGGAGAGAGTATTCAGACGATTAAGAATGTGTCGCTGGCGGAAGAATATCTTCAGGACCATTTTCCGGGGTTCTCAGTCCTCCCGGGCGTGATGATGGTGGAGTGCCTCGTGCAGTCCTGTGCATGGCTTTCACGCGTCACTGATAACTTTCAGTACAGTACGCTTCTGCTGAAACAGGCGCGGGCTGTAAAGTTCAACAACTTTCTGAAACCCGGGCAAACTCTGGAAGTCACTGCGACATTGCGGTCCACGGACGCCGGAACTGCTGAGTTCATGGCTTCGGGAACGGTCAACGGTCAGTCGGCCGTCAGTGCTCGCTTGCTCCTCACGCGTCAGAACCTTGCGGATCTCAATCCCGCTCTCGCGGATAACGATGCTCGACTGATAGCGTCGATGAAGGATCTCTATCAGCAGATGTATTCTGCTCAGCCGTGATCTCCGAATCGCGACGTTTCCATTGATTCACTTTGTGATAATCTGATTCCCTGTCTGTAGTTTCGTTCGTAAAGGTAGTTCCCATGACCGTTAAGGATCGCGTGGCTTTGGTGACCGGAGGAAGCCGCGGTATTGGCCGGGCCATCGTCGAAGCATTGGCTCGCAATGGCGCTAAGGTTGCATTCGTTTACAATTCCAATGCGGCCGCTGCTGAGGAAGTCGTAACAGCTCTGGCTGCTGAAGGTCACGAAGCGTGGGCGATTCAGGCGGATGTTCGATCGAAGCCTGCGGCCGATCAGGTCGTTGCTGACGTCGTTGCCAAGTGGGGCAAGCTGGAGATCCTCGTTAACAACGCGGGGATCATTCGAGATACTCTGTTGGCGAAGATGGATTCGACGCAGTGGCAGGATGTGATCGATACTAACCTGACCAGCGTGTTTAATTTCTGTCAGGCTGCGACAATGCAGATGATGTCTCAGCGATATGGTCGCATTATCAACATGTCCAGTGTCGCAGCGGACGTTTCCAATCCGGGGCAGGCTAACTACGCGGCCAGCAAGGGCGGAGTTGAAGGTTTCACACGCTGCGTCGCGACTGAGTTGGCTCGCCGTGGCGTGACGGCGAATGCTGTTGCTCCGGGCTTTATTGAGACCGATATGACGGTCGCCGTTGTGAACCTTGCGGGCGACGAAATCAAGAAAAAGATCCCCGTAAGGCGGCTCGGTCGCCCGGATGATATCTCAAATGCGGTACTTTTCTTTGCTGCTAACGAGTCTTCTTACGTTACGGGTCAGATTCTTAAAGTGGATGGAGGATTGACTTTAGGAGGACTGTAACCGTTGTAACGTGGTTTTTTTGAGGGTATGGGGCTTTCAAAAGAACGACGTCTGGAACTTCTGCGAGGTTCTCGCAACAATACGCAGTTCCTGAATCGAATGAGCCAACGGCCGGGACGTCGTCTGGCTCAGGATTTCGGACTGGTTGTTTCCGTGAAAACTGGGTTTGCGGGAACATTGTTTATACTGTGTTAAAAATGGGTGTTGCTTTGGGACAGATCACCAGTCCGAAGCATCCTGCTGGGATTCTGGTGATCGCCGTTTTGGCTACCATGCTGGTGGTCGAATCAGGAGAAATTCTTCAATGCCGTCTGCTGATGAGATTTACGAAAAAGTCCGTGACACGCTGGTTGATGCTTTGGGTGTAGATGATGACGAAGTTACACCGAAGGCCACTTTGATTGGCGACCTTGGTGCAGAGTCAATCGACTTCCTCGACATCGTGTTTCGTCTCGAGAAGAACTTTGACATCAAGATTCCTCGCGGTGAACTGTTCCCCGAAAATCTCGCCACTGCGGATTCCGGCTTTGTCGCTGACGGTAAAGTCACGACCGACGGGATTGCTCAGCTTCGCACGAAGATGCCTCATGCAGACATCGACAGCTTTGCGAAAGATCCGGTCGTCTCCAAGATCTCTGATCTGTTCACCGTCGACATGATCTGTAAGTTCATTGCAGCTCGCTTGAAGTAATCTGTTTCCGAAAACCTTTCGGAGAATCAGGCCAACTGAACAGGGGCTCGCGTTTCGCGGCCCCTGACAGTCGTTCTGAGTATTGTTGCAGTTAGCCGGCGCCGTGGTAGTTCCCGTGTGTAGGTCTGGCGTGTCTGCTTGTTTTGTTGGCTTTGATCTCAACGTATTCCAGGTGTTTCATGCGCTGGTACTGGATCGACAAATTTATTGAGTTTGAATCCGGCAAGCGCGCGAAGTCTGTGAAGAACGTGTCATTGGCCGAAGAACATCTGCACGACCACTTCCCGGGGTTTCCGGTGATGCCTGGGTCGTTGATGATTGAAGGAATGGCTCAGACCGGCGGAATTCTGCTGGGTGAACATTTCAAGTTTGAATACAACGTGATCCTGGCGAAGGTGCCGAAAGTAACCTTCCATAGTTGGGCGTGTCCCGGTGATCAGTTGATCTATACCGCTGATCTTCAGGATGCCAAGCCCGAAGGTGGCAGCGTGACGGTTACGGCCAAGGTGGGTGACAGACTTGTGGCAGACGCGGAAATTGTGTTTGTCCATCTGAACTCCAGCGATCCGCAGTTAAGCCGGATCGATCAGAAAAATTTTGTCTTCCGCATGAACCTGCTCGATATCCTGACTGTGGGTAAGGCCGGTTCCGGAGAACAGCCAGCTGCGTCCTGAAGGCCGCGCTCTGAAAGTTGGTGCTGCCGCGCCGGCTTTCGTCAAGAAAAGCAGGAGTCAACTGATGAAGCGTCGAGTAGTTGTGACGGGGATTGGTAGTCTGACGCCGATTGGCAATGACGCAGAGACAATGTGGAAGGCGCAGCAGGAAGCTCGCAACGGCGTCGGCGCGATTACGCATTTTGATGCGACTCACTTCCCGACGAAGTTTGCAGCGGAAGTTCGTAATTTCGATTTCGATTCCTGCGTTGAAGATCCATCTCGCTTCTCCGACGCCGGGCGCAATATTCGTTACGCAATCGGCGCGGCGACTCAGGCGGTCAAGGATTCCGGGATCCATGACGACCAGCGGTTTGATCCGGCTCGGTTCGGGGTTTATCTCGGTGCTGGTGAAGGCCAACAGGACTTCATGCAGTTTATGAATCTGGTGGCTGGCTCCTTTAAAGATGGCGAAGCCGACCTGCAGAAGTTCACAAACGAATTCATCAAGAGCATGAATCCGCGGTTCGAGCTGGAGCTTGAACCCAACATGCCGGCCGCTCATCTTTCCAGCATCTTCAATGCTCAGGGACCAAATCTGAACTGCCTCACAGCCTGTGCGGCCTCCAGCCAGGCGATTGGAGAAGCCTCGGAGATCATCCGTCGTGGTGATGCTGATCTGATGCTTTCCGGTGGTGCTCACAGCATGATTCACCCGTTCGGTGTGACGGGGTTCAATCTGTTGACAGCCTTGTCCGAACGAAACAGTTCACCTCAGACGGCTTCTCGTCCCTTCGATCTCAACCGTGACGGATTCGTGCTCGGCGAAGGCGCTGGCATGCTGATGCTGGAAGAGCTGGAGCATGCTCGAAAACGCGGTGCAAAGATCTACGGTGAAATTCGTGGCTACGGCTCCACAGCTGACGCGTTTCGAATTACGGACATTCATCCGGAAGGTCGCGGGGCGATCAGTTGTATCAAGATGGCTCTTCGGGATGCAGAAATGAATCCGGAAGAGATTGGTTACGTGAATGCTCACGGCACCAGCACCAAGGTCAATGATCAGGTCGAAACGGCCGCGATCAAAGGTGGTTTGGGTGAACATGCCTATAAAACACCTGTCTCCAGCATTAAGAGCATGATGGGGCACCTGATTGCTGCGGCCGGCGCTGTCGAAGCGATCACCTGCCTGCTGGCGATTCGCGATGGTGTGTTGCCTCCTACAATTAATTACGAAACGCCTGACCCCGATTGTGATCTGGACTGCATTCCCAATCAGGCACGTCAGACACGGATTAAAGCCGCACTTTCCAATAGCTTCGGTTTTGGCGGCCAGAACGTCGCTTTGATCATTTCCGAGTTCAAAGGCTGATCATCGGCCAAAAGTATGAGCGATCCCTCGTTGTCCGGCCTATGCTGTCAGTATAGTCGGGCGTCTCACGCGAATGCGGAGTTAAAGCGGTGGTGGTGATTGTCGTGTTGGTTGCGATCCTTGCCGTCATGCTTCTTACGGAGCGTGGCTTTCGCAGGTTCGTTTCTCCAAAGATCCGAGATATTTTCGAGAACGTTCCGCCGTTTAACGTTATTCCCGAGCCGGAAAACCCGGACGCTCAGCGGATTGAGTTCAGGACTTCGGATGGGCTTCTGCTGCGAGGAAGTCTGCTTAACGCTGATGTCCCCAATCCTCCGGCTTTGGTGTTGTTCCTGCCGGAATTGCATGGCAGCCATTGGACAGCGCGACGGTACTGTGATGCCCTTCTGAAGCAGCATTACATGGTTCTGTCATTCGACTTTCGCAATCAGGGTGAAAGTGAATCAATGGCCGGCTATTTGCCCATCCATTGGATGACCGAATATGAAATGATGGACGTCGAAGGAGCTCTGGAGTTTGTCGAATCAAACCAGCAACTTGATAGTTTGCCGCTGGTTGTGTTCGGTGTCAGCCGAGGTGGAGTTGCCGCGCTGCTGACCGGCTGCCGCTATCCTCGTATTCGGGCCGTCATTTCCGACAGCGCGTTTGGCACGATGGCGATGATTCGTTTCTTCGTCGACCGCTTCGTGAAACATGTGATTCCTGAATGGCTGTTCGCCCTGCTCCCGAACTGGCACATAAAAATCACTCTGAAACAGGCCGTTCATCTGAGTGAAGCCGGGCGAAATTGCCGGTATGCTCACCTGGAAGATGAAGTCAAAGGACTCGAATCAGCCAACGTGCTGCTGATCTCGGGGGCTCGCGATTCTTACGTGACACCGGTGATCGCCGGCAAACTTCACGAAGTGGTCGGGAAACAGGCGGAACTGTGGCTGGTTCCCGGCGCGAAACACAATATGTCTCGCGCGGTCCAGACCGAAGAATACGATCGCCGAATTGTGGCTCATTTTGAGCGTTGCCTGAAGCCCGCAGCCGTCACAGCAGCAGCGAGTGAGCAACGACCAGCCTCGCATCGCCAAATCACGCCTGTCGCGGTTTCCGAAGCCACCTGATTATTCCAGAGGCCACTGCCCGTCCTTGAATTCTCCGAGCACCAGCTCAGCAGGCTTCACGACCACATGGGTCAATCGCTGACGCTTCCATGTATACGTGATGTGGACTTGCCCGTCGCTCTTCTGAATGACTGCGGGATAAGAGAATTCGGCTTTCGCTTCATTGTCCAGCAGCAAAGCGGGCTTCCAGTTGATCCCATCCGAGCTGACAGCCACGTTCATCATGGCGCGAGCACGCGGCGAACCGGATCCGCGATGAGTGTGGTTATAGACCAGAAGGTGTCGACCATCGGCGAGCGTCACTCCGTCAATGCCGCTGTTCGGATTTGGGAGATCAATCGGTGTCAGTTCCGACCATGACTTTCCATCGTCTTTGCTGATGGTGGATAGAATACTGCCTTCACCATTCTTATTGCGGCAGAGAGCCTGAATGGCTCCGTCGGGATGCCGCAACAATGTCGGCTGAATCGCTCCGAAGGTTTTTCCATCATGAATCGCCGGAGTCCGCTGCCACGTCTTGCCCTGGTCTGACGTCATTTCAAAGTGGACTCGCCAGCCATCAAATTCAGTGCTGCTTCCGCAAAGCAGAACGCCGCTCTTCAGCAGAATGGGCTTATTGCGGACGGGGCCGTCAATGTGCTCCGGCAATCGTTCGGCGGTTGACCACGTTTTCCCGTCATCCAGAGATTGAGCCTTCATGCCCCACCATGTGTCCGGAGTTGGGCCGCACTTCCAGAACAACATCAACGGGCCGTTTGGATACTGGAACAGAACCGGATTCCACGTGGGATGGCGGTGAGGTTTGCCATCAACCCCGACATACTGAACGCCATCGGCAACCTCGACCGGCGTCAACCATTTTCCGTTCTCCTGTCGCGAAACCCAGATGCCCACATCGGGATGCTTCTCCTCGGTTCCGCCAAACCATGCCGCCACGAGGCCGCTCGGTGTTTCCTCAATTGTTGAAGCATGACACTCTGGAAACGGAGCTTCGTTGTAGATGAATTCTCGCAACACGATTCCGGGCTGTTCTGCCGCTGCGAGAAAACTGGTTTGCAACAGGAAAGCGAGAATGGCGATTCGAACTGGCACGAAAAACGGACTTAAGCGACGGCCGGACATGTGTCGTTCCCCGGTGAGTAATGCGGCTGAAATGATCAGGAGCGTCTCAGTATACGATACGCTCGCGAAAAGTGCAGGTCTCGGACACGTGTCAGAATAACGTGACAGGACTCTTCGCCTCGGGGACTTCAAAGGCGGTATTGCGAAGTGCAAAGTCAAACGGTCCACTTCGCTCACCGCACGTCGATTGAGTTCGTGGTGCCGATACTCGTCGGCACTGTTGCACAAGTTTCCAATCGAATGCTGGATGAAGACAGCACTTCAGGCTGAATACGAGTCTGCAACCGGGACCAATCGATCCGGCGGCTACACTGAAAACTCTTTCACCATCTGCTCGTCGATCGTGATTCCAAGACCCGGCCCGGTCGGCACAGAAACCATTCCATCCTGCAGCGAGAACGCGCCTTTCGCAAGGCCGTCGCGCCATGGGTTTTCGGACTGGTCGAGTTCCAGCAGAGGCGTGTCGGTCGGAAAGCCCCAGTGAGGATCCGGCAGGATCGAGAGCAATTGCACCGTGGCCGCGATCAGGATATCCGCGCCCCAGCAATGAGGAATACAGCGAATGCCAGACAGAGCAGCCATCTCTGCGATGTACAAGGCTTCGGCGAATCCACCGCACAGGCTGACGTCAGGCTGAATGATATCCATCGCACGCCGATCAATCAGTTCCTTCGCAGAAGCTCGCCCATCAACAGCTTCGCCCGCTGCCAATGACAACGGCAACTTGCTTCGCAATTCCTCGTAAGCTGCGTACTTCGGAGACTGCGGCAACGGCTCCTCGAAACATTCGATGTTCAGATTATTCAGAACATGCCCCATGCGCACAGCCGATTCCATCGTATACGCTCCATTGCCGTCGGCCATCAGCAGCACGTCGGGGCCAACCACTTCACGAACGGCCGCCGCCAGCTTGGCTTCGCGAGCCACAGGATATCGCCCAAGACGCATCTTCAGAGCACGGAAACCCTGCTTGGCAAGAGTGGCGGCTTCCAGTGGAAAATGAGTTTCCGGTTCGACTCCTTCGAGATAATTCATGGCTGACGCATAAGCGGGAACTTTGTCTCGCAGCCGCCCGCCGAACAATTCGGCCACGGAGAGATTCAAAACCTTGCCTCGCAGGTCGTTCAAAGCCATGTCGAGCCCGGCGACAGCCAGGGCGTTGCCGAAGTTGGCTCCCCAGAGCGATCGCCATAGCCGCCGATACTGCAATGGATTCTGCCCGATGAGTGCAACGCCCAGTTCATCGATCGCTGCCCGAGTGCCCGGCAGAGGAGCCGTTTCACCCCAGCCAACATGGCCTTCATTCGATTCGATCCGGACCAGGAGAGTTTCGCGAGTTTTATCCAGTGGTACAGAAACCGATACGCCGAACGGTTGCCGCAACTCATGTCGCAACAGAAATGTTTGCACCAACTTGATCGTACACCTGCGAGCTTGATCCGTGTTCTCGGCAACTTGTCCTGCTGCGGGACCTGCCTGCACAGCTCCGGCAGTCAGTATTGCGGCGGTTCGAAGTAATCCCCGTCGATCGAAACGTGAACTCATCGTGATCTCACTGGCAGAGTAGAGAGCCGTGAAGAAGTACCACCGGATTATTTGCGAATCGAGTACTCACGGCAAACGATCAGAGTTCGAGTGAGCAGGAATGCGCCCGGGATTGAACCTTCAGAAATCTTTCTTGTCCGATAGGAGCACTGCAGATCAAAAAATGCAAACCCCTTCCGACCTCCATAAATCGGGCGTCGAGAACCGGCCGTCGAATAACTGGCCGTCCAGCGGAAAAAGGACGAACGCCGGATTCTTCACCGTCAATCCGGGGTGATTCATCAAGTGCAGATAGATGATCGTCGAGCGTTTTGAGTGATCAGCTCCGTCGAGTCAATATCGTGGACGGCTCTGAATTGCGCTGTCGTGGATGAGTGGGCGGCCGTGGCCTAAATGGAACTGGGATATCATTGTTTGTCCACAGATGAACGCAGATGAACACGGATTAATCGCATAGGCGGGTAGCGATGTGCGTTTGCTCACCGAGGGACTTGCCGGGAGACTCACTGGCAGATTGATCTAAGGGGAGTCTTTGTTTCGTAAATGAAACAGGGCGGAGGAAGCGTTGCGTTCTGACGATGCGGCGACTCGATTCTCTGGCTTCAGGAGATGGATTCTACAGCCCCTGGGAAATGGGGATCGAAAAAAAACGAAAAACAAGTCTCGCGCTTGTCCATTGATGCATAAAAAAGATTTCAGTGCCCCCAACTGTTGAAAGTATGCAACAGTCACCGACCAAACTTTGTCAGCAGGATCAGTCATGAAAAAAACGTTCACGCAGCGTTCTAACGACCTTTGACGATGGCTAAAGGGTCGATTGTTCGGCACCGGAGTACTCAATGGAATGGGGAATGCAATGTCGACAGTGCGTCCATCGCGATGAGGGAGATCTCTGACTCCGCAGACGCGTTATTGTTATTCGACTCCTTTGCATTAAACCGGAAACAAAATGAACCAACGGCTCTTTGATGCGCCGCACACGACGCTGTCGCCCGTTGTGGACCGTCCGAAGCAGTCGCTGCGTCGGTCGCCGTTTCCGCGTGATCTTGAGCTCGCGCGAAAAGAGCAACAAGGTTCACCTGTCGCCGTTACAG
>CANHVD010000054.1 GCA_947463775.1 Planctomycetaceae bacterium
ATCAGTCCGACGACGAACGGCTTGAGTTCTGTGGCACCGGAAGGATTGCTGTAGCGAAGCCAGTGAACCCCACCGCGAGCCGTCGGAGCAATGGTCACTGTGGCCGTATCGCGTTTTTCTCCGAGAGCCCACGTGATGCTGTCCGCTTCGGAGTGCAGCTTGACTTCTCCGTCTCCTGCTTTGCCCGTCAGCTTGACTTCAAAGGAAGTTCCTCGCTGACCCCCTGGCGGAAACAAGCGATCGATGGCCGGTGGCTCACCGGCCACAAGTATCGAACCGCCGAGAAGGAACAGGGGAGAAAGCAATACAGAAGGGAAATTGAAAGATCTTGAGGCGGGCATGTTATTGGCAATTCGAAATGATACGCCCGACCTCATTAACGAGGTCGGTGAAGTTGGCGAGATTTCGGGAGTCGAATCGATAAACGGCGGGACTCAGATGATACTCGCGAAGCACTCGAGATACGATGAATACTTGAAAATCCGGCATCACTCTCTGGAATTGGTAATCGTGCTCCAGGCTGTCGTCAGGGCGAATTTTCTCCACCGGGACCATGAAGAATTCCGCGACTGCTGCACGCACGAAAACAGCCAGTTGCGTACTCATCACCTCATACCCGGCGGAAAATGTGCGTTCATCCATGTCAGGTCTGTTTTCAAGATGCTGACGCACGAGGCCCTTCTGAGCACTTAGCTTCTGAAGGTCGCGAACAGCGAGGGCGATTGTTGCGACAAAGGCCAGACCTCCAATTGCGAAGAACTGCATCAATGGTGAAATATGTTGATTGTCGACAAAACTGGCTCTGATCCGGCCGAGCAGCGCAAAAACAATCGCAACGGTCAGTGCCAGCTTCAGAATTCGTGTCGCATTCATGAACGCCAATTTCAAAATCCCTGCGTTCATCGGGTGTGCTCCGGATAGTTTATTGGCGAGGCGACTCAACAGTCTGCTGCGACGGTCAGGACTGTTCAGTTCGATTGTTCCGATTCTGACGACTTAAAGATCGAACGCAACAGTGACTGTTTCAAACCTGCATCAGATACGTGTGGTAGGTTCAGAGTGCGGTGATGCGTTTGTCGTCAGATTTCTGATGGCCCCGTTTGTCAGTGAGCCACGAATGATCCGAGTTCAGGGACTCTTCAAGGAATTCGACGACCCCAGAAGCGGAGTTTTCCGCGCGCTGGACGACGTGACGTTCGAAGTGCGCCCGGGAGAAATCTACGGACTGCTTGGCCCCAACGGTGCTGGCAAGACGACGTGTCTGCGAATTCTGAGCACGGTGCTGCGGCCCACTCGAGGCCTTGTGGAAGTGGACGGTATTAACGTCGTTCGCAACCCGGAAGGTGTTCGCTCCCGAATTGGCTTTATGTCCTGCAACACGGGCATTTATGACCGCATGACCGCCTGGGAAATGGTGGAGTACTACGGTCGGCTCTACGGAATTCCTGAAGAAAAGCTGCAGGCCCGCATCACTGAGATCTTCAACGTCCTGCAGATGAATGACATTCGAGATCGGCTGGGCGGCAAGATGTCGACCGGAATGAAACAAAAGGTTTCGATCGCTCGTACGATTGTTCACGATCCGCCGGTCATCATCTTTGATGAACCCACCTCCGGACTGGACGTCCTTGTCGCGCGGGCGGTGCTGCAGGCCGTATCATCTCTACGTGATCAGGGTAAATGCATCATCTTTTCGACTCACATTATGCGTGAAGTTGAGAAGCTCTGTAACCGCATCGGGATCATTCATCGCGGAAAGATTCTGGCGGAGGGGACGCTTCCGGAACTGGCCGACAAATACCAGCAGCCTGATGTCGAAGAATTGTTCTTTGACCTGATACAGCGTCGTGAAGAAGAGGTTCGTAACTCCGGGGCAAACTCGGAAGCCTGAGGATTTTGATGAGCTGGAAAAACATCAGACTTGTCTTTCTTCGCGAAGTGCGAGATCAGCTTCGAGATCGACGTACGCTGTTCATGATTACCATTCTGCCGGTGCTGCTGTACCCCATGCTGGGGCTGGGCATTGTCGAAATGATGCTGACTTTCAGCGAGCAGCCGCGCGTTGTTGTGATCCTCAATGCTGATGATTTGCCTACGTCTCCTGCTCTGCTGGACCAGTCCGGCATTGGTGAGGAGTGGTTTGAAAACGGAGCGGAAGAGACCTCAAAACTCCGAGTACTGGCTGAGCGAACTCCGCAGGCTGGTAACGAAGAGAAGTCTGCTCGACGACCTCGACGAGGAGAGAAAACGGACGAAGAGTTACTGGCCGTTGCTCATCAACTCGCTGAAAAGATCGAAACGTTGCATGGTCTTCGCCCGGTGGCAGATGAATCGATGGAGGCAACGGCTACGCCGCAACCGACGAGTGCTGAGTCACCTGAATCAAACACCAGTTCTACAATATCTTCTACAGACAAAACGGCTGAAGCCGCATCGACAGAAGCGAAGCTGACAGCGGCTCAGAATGACATCAGTCAGCAGTTCGGGACGAGCGGATTTCAGGTTTTGGTGATTATTCCGAAGGGTTATCGAGCTGCAATGGAAGCCATGCAGCGAGAGATTCAGACGTCCTCGTCGGCGACCACAGGTGTCGACGCGAAGGCCGTTGCGACTCGAGTCCCACCTGTACTTGTTGTACGCAACAGTGCAGACGACAAGTCGATGGTGGCGTTTGGTCGAGTCCAGAAGGCTCTGCAGTCATGGGAAGATGCTGTCCGGAAGTTTAGTTTTGAGCAGGCCGGATTGCCAAAAGAGTTACAACATCCGGCACGATTAGCGTGGATCGAAGTCGCCCTTGAAGAACAGGTGGCGGCCAGTGTGTGGAGCAAAATGTTCCCGGCGTTGCTGGTCATCATGGCGTTGACCGGAGCGTTTTACCCGGCGATCGACCTCGGGGCCGGCGAGAAAGAACGCGGCACGATGGAGACATTGCTGATCAGTCCTGCCAAGCGAGTTGAACTGGTGCTCGGCAAGTTTGCCACAATTATGCTCTTCAGTACTGCGACTGCTCTCCTGAATCTGCTGAGTATGGGTCTGACCGGTCAGCAGATGTCGGCAGTAATGAGTGACGGTATGGCCAATCGAGTCAGCCTGGATTTTCCGGGCCTTGCACCTTTGGCCTGGCTGGTAATTCTCCTGCTGCCTTTGTCTGCTCTCTTCAGTGCGTTATGTCTGGCTCTGGCGACTTTTGCAAGGTCGACAAAAGAAGGTCAATACTATCTGACGCCGTTGCTGATGGTTGTGATGGGGCTGACGATGTTCTGTCTGTCACCGGCCGTGGAGATGACGCCGCTTTACAGCGTGATTCCTGTCGTCAATGTGGCGCTGTTGTTGAAAGGGTTGCTGCTGAACTCCGCGAGTTCCGGCAATCTGGTTGTGTATGCGATACCGGTTTTGATCTCCAGTATTGGTTACAGCATGCTGGCGCTTTGGTGGGCGATCGAGCTCTATAACAGTGAAGACGTGTTGTTCCGTGAAGCCGAGAAGTTTGACATCCGGATGTGGTTCCGACAGCTTCTGCGAACAAAAGATGCGGTCCCGGCACTGCCCGAAGCGGGCTTCTGCTTCATCCTGATTTTGATGCTGCAGTTTGTCGCGATGACTTACATGAAGCCCGATCTCACCAACGGAGATCCGGGCCTGACGATGATGCGGCTGATCGTGATTCAGCAGTTGACGATGATCGCGTGTCCGGCAGTGTTTATGGGAATGCTTTTGACCACGAGTTTGCGGGCCACATTTCGCCTGCGAATGCCGTCCATAACCGCCATGGCGCTGGGGGTGGGGCTGGCGATTGTCGCTCATCCTTTGACCGTGGAACTGAGTCAGTTTTTGGTTGAGCATCAGGTGTTTCCGGAACTCCCCGAGTCAGCGCGACAGGTCATGGGGCTGATGAAGACCGGAGATAAGCCGACGTGGCTGCTTCTGCTCGTCTTTGCTGTGACCCCTGCGATTTGCGAAGAGTTGGCTTTCCGTGGATTTATTCTCAGCGGGCTGGCTCGTGGTGGTCGTCTGGCGATTGCGGTTGGTATTTCCAGCATGATGTTCGGGATCATCCATATGATACCGCAGCAGGCGTTCAATGCGGCCCTGTTGGGACTCGTGCTCGGGCTGCTGGCGATCTACAGTCGCAGCTTGTTTCCGGCCATGGCTTTCCACTTCTGCAACAACGCGATCGCCACATTTCACGCAGGTGAAGGTGGAAGAATCGTTGCTGACGGGGTTTTCTTTTCGCGCGACCCAGACGGCTTCCTGCGTTACGATGCACCGCTGCTGATTCTATGCGCTATCGCGGGCACTTTGATGATCATGCACATGATCAAAGTCGTCATACGAGATCAGGATGCGAAGCGTCGAGGCCTAGTGCCGGATTTTCGTGACCTTACAAAAGGCGAAGAGGTCATTGCGTAACGCAATGCAGCCATCATTTATTGAATCGCAGGTTATGGAACGACGCACTACGAACAGGTGCAGGAATGACTTCCGGTGCGACGTCTGTGGCCGGGGCATTATTGATTGGGTCAGGCGTTCCTCGTTGGCGATTCAGTTGAGCAATCTCGCGTTGAATCTCCATGCGCCTTGATTCAGCCGCCGCAAAGGAAGGATCTGCACTGACGGCTTCGTCAAAGAGTTGCTCGCAATTGCGGAGAGAGTTTTCATAGACAATCATCGCGACCTGATACTTCGCTGTGGCTTCATCGACAGCCTGTTCAAAGTGAGGCAAGGCTTCATCAGGACGTCCGCAGCGAGCTAACGCCTGACCCAGCGCGTAGTGGATGTTTCGGTCGGATGGATTCGCTGTGGTTGCGACTTCAAGAATCTGAACGGCTTCTTCCCACTGGTCGCGGGATGCGTAAATCTTTGAAAGATGAACGGCCAGATGAGGCTGATCAGCCGCCAGCTGAATCACCTGCGACAACTGATCGTGAGACGCCACACCGACTGTCGCAGAATTCAACGGAGTTGATTCCGCCAACCGCGGCATTTTATCGAATGTCCGTACGCGGCTGAGTTCTCGGCCTGTTTGGGCCACAATCAAGCAGTTTGGGACCTTTTCTTTCAGCTGACGTACACCGTCTTCAGTGACTCCCGTATTGATCACGCTGAGTCCCTTGAGTTCCTTCAGGGTCTGCAGATGGACCAGACCGGCGTCTGTTATTTGCGTGTTATTGAGTGATAAATACCGCAGTTTTTCCCAGCGGTCAGCTCCAGCCAGACCGTCATCGGTGATGTCTGTGTTGGATGCGTCAAGCAGAATGAGTTCTGACGCGCCGGCCAGGGAACGCAGGCCTTCGTCCGTGATCTTTGTTCCTTTGAGCTTGAGAGCTCGCAGTTTTGTAAGGCCAAGCAAACCGGCCATTGAAGCATCATGGATTTCGGTGCCGGTAAGATCCAGCTCACGGACTTCCGGAAAGATCCCGACCGTCTGCAGCAGCGGATCGGTAATGCTGCTGAACGAAAGGTCGATCTCGACGATTGCTCCTGTTTCGTTGGGCTTGAGTTTTCCGCCGGACCGACGAAACGCTTCGACGACTTCTTCTGAGAGAGGTTCAGGCGCTGGGTCTGCGGGTTCCTGTAGCGAATCCGGCATTTGAATGTCCGCGGCTGGCGGGAACGGACTTTCCGGGCTGTTGAATTCGGAATCGTGTTGGCTGATCTTCTGTGACGGTTCTATCAGTCCGTCATCGCTGGTCTGCGGCCCTTTCGAGCTGTCTTCTTCGATACGTTTTTCGGCCGCTGTTTTTTCTGCGATCTGCGAAGCTGGAAATCCGAACCGGGTCGCACGGGGCATTTCGCGGAAAGTCGACCGGCAGCCTGCAAGACTGCTCACCAGCATCAGCGTCCACAGGAGTGAAGCTGAGCGAAGTCGAATCGCTGAAATGTGAAGACCGAGAAAAGGCATCCGTGCGAATCTTTCAGGATCGTCCATGATCGTGGGCTGGCAATCACTGCGCAGACGAATCTTTCTTCGGTTGCTTTGGTTTCGATCGCACAGACTCATGGGATGTGTCAGGGAGATTCTTTGTCCATCGTGGACGTCGCTCTCTTTATGGCGGAAGTACGGTTCTGGGCAGATTCGCGGTTTGATCTGATTTCATAGGCTCTGCTGCTTGAAGTCGAGATGTGTGACTCTTCATTTCAATCGCTACAGCCCGCACAGGTTAATACCCACCCCTGGCATGATGACATTCGGCAACAACCTGTTCCGACAGGGCAACAAATGCGGGCTATTTTTGCACAGGTTGAAATCGATCACTGACCTTTTATTCAGCGGTTCATGAAACGATCGTTTCGTGGTTCGCTTCCCAACTTCTCAAAATAATGCCGGCAAACCTAAATCTTTCAGGGTCGTTCGTTCTCCAGACCAGAGTCATGTGGCTTGCCACGGCTTTGCTGTTGACGATCAACGACCATTTGTGGGGGCAGGCTGCCATCGAGATTCCTACGCTGGTTTTCTCCATTGATGAGAACAGCGAAGCGGGGACTGAAGTTGGTGCGTTGGCGGAGCTTTATCCGGAACTCAATCGTTTTCGCTTGTCGAGTCGATCTCGATCGACATTGTTTCACGTTCATCCCGATACGGGTGTGATTTCAACCCGAGACGGTGCAAAGCTTGATTTTGAAAAACGATCAACAATTAACCTGACGATCATCGCTGATATTCGCGAGGAACAGGAAGACCCTTACCTTGCCGAGTTTGCCGAATCCCTTCGCGACGAAGGGTTTTCATCGAGAACTCTTTCCCGACTGATTCCACTGGAACAACGTATCCAGGTTCAGGTATTGGTACGCGATGTCCGGGAAGCTGACGAAGTCCCTGCTGCCGTTGATGGGCTAGCGGTTAATCCTTCTGTTGAAGCTGCGATCACTGAGAGTGGTTCGAAAGATTTCGTGACGCCAGAGTTGGTGACGCCTGCGAAGGAATTGCCTCTCTCTGTGACATCGCCGCCTGCGACGCAATTGGTGACACCTGAATCAAATGTTGATATCGAGAGAATGCAGACTCGGGAAGCAGAGGTTTCTGGTGTACCAGAGCCTTTGATGGCTGCGGAAGACATCTCTACTTCATCGGAGCCTGAGGTGCCGATGCCTACAGATGTGCCTTCAGTGCTTCCTGAGCCGTCCGATGCGAATCGCAAGACGCTGGCCCTGTCAGGATCATCGGGCCAGGGTGTGCTTCAATTGAATACTGCGACTGCCGACGGCAGCGGAAATCTCACTCCGAACTCTACTGAGTCAGGAGCTGATCAGGCGCTGACGACTGCAGAAGGCGAAGAAGCTGAAATTGTCGTGCATCCACAGAGGACATTCCTGTTGCGCAGCATGGTGAGCCTGTTCATCGTTTTGGGAACAGCCTATCTGTTGCGTCATCGCTGGAAGGATTTCAGGAAGTCGTTGCCACAGCCTCATGAAGAGAAAGTGACTGAGCAGACGACGCCGAAAGAGCAGGATGTTTCCGCCGTCGAAACATCTCAGGAAGAGCTGAAGGCTGCTGATGCGTTTGTTACGGAGCCTATTCTGGATGAAGTGTTCCCCCAGTTCGAGCAGACACTAAAGTCCGTCATCGCACAAAAAGCTGACGAGGATCAAGGCGCAGCGTTTGATCCGGAATCACTGATTGATGATGATTACTTCAATGACGCAGACGACCTGCAATCACTCAAGGCAAAGAATGCCAGACTGGGTGATCGGCTGGAGACGCTTGCTGGCTCTGTCGAGTCTGCTCCGCAGGAGCGACTGCCGATTGATGAACTCCTGACAGAGACGGCGTCGCTATACGGTCGATCGGCAATAGCACGGCCCGAGGAACGTTCGTTGTTTGCCGCGGACATCTCCCGCGATCAGGATCGTGAAGTCGTGGAGGGATCGAGGCGGGAAGACCGTTCTGATTTCGCTCATAGCCCTACTCCACATTCGCTCTTTGATGACAATGCTGCATCACCGGCGGAACCTCGCTGGAGTTCCGACTGGCCCGGCTATTCGGAAGAGAAACCGGGCATTGCAGGTCCAACGCCAACGACCGAAACGGTTGCCGCGTTGGCTCCGGATTCAAATTCAGTTGAGGACCTTGAGACAACCGATGATAAGATTGCCAGTCTGCGGAATGAGCTGGCGGACTTGTTTGCGATCCAGAAGAAGGCTCAAGCATCGGAAGCCAAAGGAGTCGTCCTCGCTGATCCAGTCGTTCAGGAAACACCTGACACCGAAGACAGTACGAATAAGCCAGAGTCCTGCCCGGAGGAAACGCATCTGGAGTCCGTTGCTCAGTACTTGAGTCAGTTACTGGAGCGATCGAAGAAGGAAGAGGCGGCTGACGCAATCTTTGTGGACCGCAGAAAAGTCGGTGAGAAAACGCCGGGGAAATGGGATGGTGTTGATCGTCGCGGAGGTCAGAAGGCAAAGGCTCCTGTAAAATCTTACATTGAGTCTTACATGAGTGAGCATGCCGGTGAGCTGTCTCAGGATTCTGCCACAAAGAAATCTTCGGAAGCATCCTTAGACGAGACAGCTTCGCCTGAGGAACTTAGGCCGCCAGTCGAAAGAAGGCCGGTTGACGTTCAGGCAATTCGCCAGCACATGAATTCATTTCGCAATGTCGCTTCAACCTCCCTGGAACATGCCCTGGCATCTCATCGCATTCGTCAGGCCAAAGGTAAGGTGGCGGGGAGAACAACACTCGTCATTGGGCTGACTGTGGTCTCGGTGCTGGCGATCGCTACCAACTCGGCCATGAAGATCTACTTCCCTTCGCTGGGCTGGCTCATGGGATTGATCGTTTGTCTGTCCATTGCTGAGCTGATCCTTCGAGTAGAGGCCATTCGGAGAAATCGCCGTGAACTTCGTTATAGAATTCTGGACTCCGCAAAGAAGGTCGGCGAATGGTCTGATAAAAGAGATGTCGATCGAGTTGCCGCGGCTGAAGATGCTCCCGTGACCTTATCCTGATTCAGGATCGGAGCCGCCTGCAGACACAACAACGAACATGCTAAAAGATGGGCATCCTGCCCATTGGAACGCAGCCAAAGAGCCCGTCAGACAAGAATGTCCAACGTGCATTCCGTGAACTACTTAAGAAACTTCTCGATCGCATCAAGACCACGGGTCAGTGACTCCATTGACGCGGCAAAGCTCAGGCGAACATAGCCGGGAGCACCGAACGCGTCGCCGCTGACGAGAGCCACGTGGGCTCGTTCCAGCAATGCAGTGCAGAAATCCGTTGCATTGGTCACCGGTTCGCCACCGCCGACGGGCTTGCCGAAGTAGCTGCTGACGTTGAAGAACACGTAGAATGCTCCGCCTGGTTCAGCGAAGCTCAACCCCGGGATCGCTCGCATTCGCGCGGAAACATAATCACGGCGCTTTGCAAATTCTTCGCACATTTCGGCCACGCATTCCTGTGGTCCGTTCAGAGCTGCCAGAGCTGCGTACTGAGAAACGCTGCAGGGGTTCGAAGTCTGCTGACTCTGCAACTTGTTGATTGCGCTGCTGACGTTTTCCGGAGCCAGCGTCCAGCCGATTCGCCAGCCGGTCATCGCATACGCTTTGCTGACACCGTTAACGATGACGGTTCGCTTCTTCACTTCTTCGCCGAACGAAGCAAACGAGCGGAAAGTGTGCCCGCTGTAGATCAACTTGTCGTAGATCTCGTCAGAAAGAACGATGATGTCCTTTTCAACAGCGACTTTGGCAAGACCTTCCAGCATGTCGACGGGATACACGCCACCCGTTGGGTTGCTTGGGCTGTTCAGCATCATCAGGCGAGTCTTTGGAGTAATCGCCTTTCGGAACTGCTCTGGTGAAAGACAGAAACCGTCCTTCTCTTTTGTTTCAACCAGTACCGGCTTTGCACCAACAAGTTCTACAAGGGCGGAGTAGCTGACCCAGTATGGCGTTGGAATGATGACTTCATCGCCGGGCTCGCAGCAAGCGACGAGAACATTATGCAGGCAGTGTTTGGCTCCGTTGGAGATCGTGACTTCCGACGGCTTGTAGCTGACTCCGTGGTCGCGCTTGAACGCATCGCAGATTGCCTGCTTGAGTTCAGCAATTCCGGTCGCCGCTGTGTAGCGAGTGTGTCCGGCATCCATCGCAACTTTGGCGGCTTCGCGAATGTGCTGCGGAGTGATGAAGTCTGGTTCACCGACTGTAAACTCCAGCACGTCGATGCCTTTACTTCGCAGCTCACGCGCTTTCGCGGCGGCGGCCAGAGTTTCAGACGGCTTCAGATTGTTTACAAGTTCGGAAGTGTGCATGGTAGTTTGTGGGAAAGGGTGAAGATGTAGTTCAGGGTCACGTGTATTGTTTCTGAAGCGAAACAAACCGGGTCAACAAAGTCGAGACCGCTCCTATTGAAGTCAGGTTTGCGACCTTCGAGTCCGCTTTTTCCGGTGGTCCGGTCAGCTTTCACAGTGCCAGAGTCTAGTAATGAACAGGACCTTTCGAAAAATCGGCCTTCGTCTGTTGTGGGATTTCTCAGAAATCTGCCGGGAAATTCACGGGGGTTACACCTTTAGGTCCGTTTCTACGGGTCCGAAGGTGACGAATTCGTGTCAAACCGGGATCTGACGAAAGCATCTGACACTGCGGATGGCTATCTTTCGCAGAAAATAATGCAGGATCGAGTACTGTTTTCCAAAAATCCACAGCCGTGCAGATCGCCGAAATTTTTGAATCTATTCAGGGTGAAGGACCGTGGGCCGGAACACAATCGTTGTTCATCCGGACCTCAGGATGCAACCTGCGCTGTTGGTTCTGTGATACGCCATACACATCATGGAAGCCGGAAGGCACCGCCTGGTCGCTGGATCAACTGGCTCGACGTGTCGCTGAGTGCTCGGCACCGGATGTGGTTCTGACCGGTGGTGAACCGATGCTGGTCCCGGATTTGGTGGCGCTGACAAAGAAGTGCCATGAGTTGGGACGACGAGTCACCATCGAGACGGCTGGCACTGTCGATCAGCCGGTTGAGTGCGACCTGATGGCGATCAGTCCAAAGCTCAGCAATTCCGTTCCTGACGATCCCCAGTGGCGTGATCGGCATGAGCAGGCAAGATTTCGGCCTGAGGTGATACGCACACTGTTGTCTCGCTATCGCTGCATCCTGAAGTTTGTCATTGATCGTCCTGAGGATGTCGAAGAAGTCATTCGCTGGATGTCAGAGATTCCTGAAGCAGAGCCTGATATCGTTTGGCTGATGCCGCAGGCCAGAACACGAGAACAACTGTCAGAGAAGTCCGATTGGCTGTGTCGACTCGCGCGGCGGCATGGTTTCAATTATTCATCTCGTCTGCATATTGAGATGTTCGGCAACGTCCGCGGCACATAGTTCGCGTGATTATCCCGGCTGTCACGACCAATCGAACAAGGCTGCGGCTTCGGTTTTGGGGTTCTGACTGCTGTTAGCCGGCACGCGTTAGCGGTTTGATTGGTTTGTCGTGTGTTGAGCGTATTCGTTTAACGGCGTGCGTCAGGCGTAGGCGAATTCGTCTAACGACGCCAGCGGCTGGCCGTTAAACAATGAACGCAATAGGCCGTTAACGTCCGATTTGCGACTTCGATTGGAGTCGGTCTCTTTTGTCTCAGCCGTCGTGGGCAATGCCGGCTAACGGCTCCGAAAAACTTGTTTCTCGTGCGATAATGGCTGGGTCAACAAGAATTTCAGACAAACTCCACCCGGAGAATCCTCTTTCGAGCCTGAAAAAGTTCGTGAGCGGCAACGTCAGAAATTTCAGCAACTGCTTGCCATTGCTCGCCCGGAAGCGGACAATTCGCACCAACCTGCGGGGAGTCGTCAGGAACTCCGGCAGTGTATAATCAACTTGGCAGGGCCTCTGTGATGTATTCGATGACTCGATGGTCAATCATCCTTGTGCTCCTCATGCCCGTACTCATTTGGCCTGCGAACGAAGTTTACGCAGACGAGGATTCGCTGTTTCTGCAGATCGGAAAGATGATCGGCGGTGCGGTCCGTGGCGAAGCTGAGCCTGACGTTGCTGTTCGAGCGATGCCGGCGAACGAAGCTGTTCTCAAGCCCGGTGAACAGGATCGGCAGGACTTCCAGAAACGGATTCAAGCCTACAGTGATACCGTCGAAGCTTGGGTAAGTTCCACTTGTGAGGTTTCCGAAGAGCAGAAAGGTCGGCTGAAGGAAATCTTTGCTGCTCAGGTGGCCAGTGCCATTGAAGCATTCGGCAAAGGTCAGGATCCCAATCAACAGAATCGGCCCTTCCCGAAAACCTTTGTGCTGCTGTTTACTCGCAAAGAAGGAATCGCGTCTAAGTTTTCGGAGAACATTTTTCGGACTCTGCGAAAAGATTTTTTGACGCCCGAGCAAATCGCGAAGTTGGATCCGGCATTAGCTGAGCGTGAGACGTTTCATCGCGAGGCCTATATCAATTTTGTGGTGTCGATGATTGATAAAGAACTCTTCCTGGCCACAGCGCAGCGTGACGCTCTGCGAGCGCATTTACATGAGCGGAAGAAGGCCATTACGCATCCCATGTATTCGTTCCAGCCACAGGATTACTATCTGCCATACGAGTCCCCGTCGACGCTTCTTTCAAGTGTTCCCGGCAAGAGTATTCTGGATCCTCCGCAGAAGAAGAGACTGGCGGATCTCACCGGCACCGATCCGAATATTCAGCACGTTAGCTTTCAGGCGGAAGAGGGTGTTGAGGGTTGGTACAAAAAAATGCATCAACTCGGGTCAAAGCAGCGGGAACTTTATCTGCGAGCTGCAGCGGTGCGAATTGCGTGGTATCAGAAGGAACTGCAGCTTTCTCCCGAGCAAGTCGACCACCTTACGATTGCCAGCAAAGGTGCGGCAATTCGAGCGTTGGCCGACTGGAAGGAGAGCACCGAGCAGACATTCGAGCAAATGCAGCAGCATCTGGCTCAGGCAGGCGGCAATTTTGGATTTGGAGCCAACCCAATTGATACAAGGGCCATCGACCAAAATGAGATCTGGTCAGAAGCTTTGAAGACGATGACAGAAGGAACGTCCAATGGCGGGATGATCGAGCGAGCCGCCTCCCTGAAAGCTTGCAGGATCGCATCTCTGCTGGCTTTGTTTGATGAAGAGTTGTGGCTGACTCCGGATCAACGCAAAGCATTGGTGTCGCAGTTCGAAAAATCCGTCCCGGAATCAGAACAGTCGCTTCAATATCAGGACTATATCCGCGAAATCGTGTTGATGGCTCATCCGCTGTTCCTGACCAACGAAAAGAAACGCAATGAAGTTCTTACGCCGTCTCAGCAGGAAGTCTGGAAGGTCATGCAATCCTTCTTTAACTACCAGAATCAGAACAACTATGTGCAAATCCAGTTGAGAAACAACAACGGCAATTTCGGGTTTCAGATCGGACAGTAGCTGCATTTTTCCAGATCACGCGTGGAGCCAGTCTCCTCCGGACAACAGTAATCACAGACCATTGACAGGAAACCGATGTCTTCCACAACAACTGCCGTTTCGCCTCTTCAATCCGATGATGTCGCCGCAATCGATGAATTGCGAGACGTGTACCGAAAGCTCAAGGCGGAGCTGTCAAAGATTATTGTGGGACAGGAACAGGTTATCGAACAACTCTGCATCTGCCTGTTTGCTCGCGGACATGCCCTGCTGATGGGTGTTCCCGGACTGGCCAAGACCTTGCTGGTCAGCCGTGTGGCCGAGACGATGTCGCTCAGCTTCAGCCGCATTCAGTTCACGCCAGACCTGATGCCGATGGACATCACCGGAACAGACATCCTGCAGGAAACGTCTGATCGTCGTCGTGAGTTTGAGTTCGTCAAAGGTCCCGTGTTTGCAAACATCGTGCTGGCTGACGAAATCAACCGTGCTCCTTCAAAGACTCAGGCCGCGATGCTGGAAGCGATGCAGGAACATCGAGTCACCGTCGTGGGACGGCCCTACCCTCTCGAACCACCTTTCTTCGTGCTGGCGACGCAGAATCCCGTCGAGCAGGAAGGAACGTATCCGCTGCCCGAAGCGCAGCTGGACCGGTTTATGTTTCTGATTATGGTCGACTACCCCTCACGCTCAGAAGAGCTGGAGATTGCTCGCACGACGACCGGCGGTTCTGTTCCAAAGCTGGACCATATTCTTGATGCTGCAGCGGTGCTGAAATTCCAGGACCTTGTGCGACGTGTCCCGGTTCCTCAGCATATCTATGAATTCGCAGTTGACCTTGTCCGCAGGACTCGTCCGAAAACAAAAGAATCGCCGGACTGGCTGAAGCCGCTTGTTTCCTGGGGCGCTGGTCCGCGAGCTGTCCAGTATTTGATTCTTGGTGCGAAGGCGCGGGCCGCTTTGACCGGAAGCTACATGGCTCGCCTCGAAGATATCATAGCCGTGGCTGAGCCTGTGTTGACTCATCGAGTTCTCACGACCTTCAACGCCGAGTCCGAAGGCATTACCAGCAACGATATTGTTTCGCGGTTGGTGGAGGAACTGAACGCGGAGCAGGTTGGATAAAACGCAAGTAGTCCCGTCGGCGGAGCGACGGGTGTACCGTACGCCCGTCGCTCCGCCGACGGGACTTTGTGCGTCCACTACCTGACTTTCGGAATACGGTCTTCACCACAAGCACGCCAACATCATGCGAAACTTTGTTGATCCGAAAGTCGTTGCTCGCCTGCAGGGTTTGGCCCTGGATGCCAGAACTCCGATGATCGGCAGCGTTTCAGGACGCCATCGCAGCCCGACTCGTGGTTCCAGTCTGGAATTCTCCGAGTATCGTAAATACGTCCCCGGTGACGACACACGACGTCTGGACTGGCGCGCCTGGGGACGCAGCGATCGCTTCTATATCAAAGAGTACGAAGCCGACACAAATCTGCGATTATGTCTGGTCGTCGACGTAAGCGGATCGATGAATTTTGGGCCTGATGGTAGTCGCGAAGAAGGCACAACGAAACTGGATTATGCCCGCCGCCTTGCTGGAACCCTGGCTTATCTGGCCTCCGGACAAGGTGACGCGGTTGGACTGTATTCCGCCGGCAAGACGTTTCAAAAAGAGATTCGCCCCAAACGCAGCGGTGCTCATCTGAAGTTTGTGCTGGATGAGTTGGGAGATATGAAGGCGGAAGGTGAAACCGGATTGCCGGAAGCTCTGCATCAAGCCGCCGAACGGATTGCTCAGCGAGCGCTCGTTGTCGTGATTTCAGATCTGTTAATGGATCCCGCAACGCTCAAAGACGCGTTTCAGCATTTGCGATTTCGCAAACATGATGTGGCCGTGTTTCATCTTGTGGAACGATCAGAGATTGACTTCCAGTTTGATCGGCCGATTCGCTTTGTAGATCTGGAAGGTGCGGGGCCGCTGCTTGTCGATCCGACAACAATCGCCAAACAGTATCGCCAGGCGGTTCAGAACTGGCTGGAACAATTGCGAGTCGTCTTTCGTGACTCCGCGGTGGATTATCATCGAGTCGGCATTGAAGAAAACTACGCCGACGTCCTCGCACGATTTTTATTGGCCAGAAAGAAATGAGGTTTGTTGAATTCCCTTTCGTTTAACGGCAAGCCGCAGGCGTCCGTGAGTTATCTACACAGCGTTCTTTGGAGAAACACCGTCGCCTGCGGCTTGCCGTTAAACGAGTCTTGTCCTCACTGAAAACCGAACACCGAAAACTGAAAACCCTCACTCCCCATGACCTTCCTTCAGCCATTTCTTCTCTACGCCCTTCCGCTGATCGCGTTGCCGATTCTGATCCATTTGATCAATCAGAATCGACATAAAACGATACCGTGGGCAGCGACCA
>CANHVD010000055.1 GCA_947463775.1 Planctomycetaceae bacterium
AGCACATGATTCGCTGGTTCGATTACTGGTTGAAGGGCAAAGCCACCGGCGTCGACAAAGAACCGGCCGTGCGTTACTACGTGATGGGAGCTGTCGGAGAAGAAGGTGCTCCGGGCAATGTCTGGCGAACGGCCGATGACTTTCCTCCGGCAGCGAACAGCGTTTCGATGTTTCTCGCAGCCGACGGACTATTAACTCCAAAGGCTCCGACGAATGAAGCCGGTTCCACCAGCCTGATCAGCGATCCTCGCCATCCGATGGAAATCCCAGGTACATCATTCCCCGGAGCTGCGGACGCGAGTGCATTCGAGAAACAGGCTGAAGTGCGAACGTTTACGACGCCGGTTATTGAATCACCGCTCGAATGGACCGGACGAATTCGAGCTGAACTGTTTATGTCGTCAACCGCTCCGGACACGGACGTGATCGTTCGCGTCTCTGACGTCTATCCGGATGGCCGATCAATCCTGATCGTGGATTATCCACAGCGTCTGCGTTATCGCGACGGTTTTGATCACGAAGTGATGATGAAGCCTGGCGAAGTGGTGAAAGTCGCGTTTGATGTGGGTTGGATCAGTCAGATCTTCAACAAGGGACATCGAATTCGAGTAACCGTAGCCAGCACCGGGGCGCCGCTGTATGAACCGAATCCTCAGAATGGCAAACCAGCGACGATTGAGTTTCCCGAGGATGCGGCAACAGCGACAAACACGATTCATCACAATTCAAAGTATCAGTCGCGAATTATCGCTCCCGTGTTGGCCGAACCTGCCACCAAATAATGCAGATCAGCGGCTTCTCAACCTTTCACTTCCGCACCTGATGTTGTGCCTGCGAACTTCGTAAAGGACTGTCTGATGTCGAGTGTTCTGCGATTTCTTTCGTTGATCTCAGTGACAATCTCAATGTCGACCGCTGTTGTTTCGGCGGAAGACAAGTTGATTCTCAATGCGCGGTCTCGGACAGAAGTTGAACCGGGAACCAATCGATGGCACTCAGTGACAAAGCCCATCGAATGGATACCCCAGCAGACCTGCATTGTGGTCTGCGATATGTGGGATGACCACTGGTGCAAACAGTCAGCCGCGCGAGTTGGTGAGATGGCTCCGCGGATGAATGAAGTGATCAAGGCGGCCCGCACGAAGGGTGTGTTTATCATTCACTGCCCGAGCGATACGATGGACTTTTACAAAGACACCCCGCAGCGCAAGTTGGCTCAGGCGGCACCGGTTGTGAAGACCGATATTCCGCTGGAACGCTGGGTGTACCTCGACAAAACTCGAGAGGGCGAGAAACTGCCGATTGATGATTCCGACGGAGGCTGCGACTGTGATTCGCCGGTGAAGAACTATCGAGCGTGGAGCCGTCAGCATCCTGCGATCGAAATCGCTGACCGTGACGCGATCACCGAAAGCGCTGAAGCGTTTTATTTAATGAAGCAGCGAGGGATCAAAAACGTGATCGTGATGGGAGTTCACACCAATATGTGTGTTCTCGGACGACCGTTTTCGATTCGCCAGATGGTTCGGCAGGGGCAGAATGTCGTGCTGATGCGAGACATGACGGACACAATGTACAACCCTGCGAAGGCTCCGTTTGTGTCTCATTTTACCGGCAATGATCTGATCGCTGAACACATCGAGC
This sequence comes from Planctomycetaceae bacterium, assembly GCA_947463775.1. Lineage (GTDB taxonomy): Bacteria > Planctomycetota > Planctomycetia > Planctomycetales > Planctomycetaceae > SXXK01. The sequence goes on from CANHVD010000055.1 coordinate 1,645, forward strand.
AGTACTGGTGCCCGACAGTGAACAGCACGGATCTTGTCGGCGGTGAGCCATTCCGGTTCAAGGACGATCAGCGGAAGCATTTGGCCATTCTGATGTCTGAACCGGAGTACAAGACAGAGGTTTCACTGACTGAGTTTGCTCGCACTGAACTAGGCAAGGATTTCAAAGTCAGCCTCGTTTTTGGTGATGCTCAGGATGGCAGCGTACTTCCCGGGCTGGATGTGTTGAAGTCTGCGGATATTGCGTTGTTCAGCGTTCGACGACGAACGCTGTTGCCGGAACAAATGACGATTGTGCGTGAGTTCATCGCAGCCGGAAAACCTGTCGTGGGTATTCGCACGGCGAATCACTCGTTCTGTCTGCGAGACAAGCCAGCTCCGGAAGGTCGGACCGACTGGAAAGAATTTGACAAAGATGTGATCGGCGGCAGCTACACGAATCATCACGGCGCTGGACCGGAAACAACAATCACCGTTGCTGAAGGTGCGGCTGTGGACACGGGAATTCTGGCCGGAGTCAACCTGAAAGAGCTGATTGGCAAAGGTTCGCTGTATCAGGTCAGCCCGCTGCAATCGGCGGCAATGCCACTGCTGATCGGCACGATACCAGACAAGCCTTCTGAACCCATCGCTTGGCTGAACAAGCGAGCGGACGGCGGAACGACGTTCTACACCTCGTTGGGGCATGTCGGCGATTTCCAGCAGCCTGCATTTCGACAACTGCTGAAGAACGCCTGCCTTGTGCTCAGCCAATCGCCGTGATTGGGTGGCGTTAAAGGCAATGCATCAGCCGGAACGCGTGAGCGTCCGGTTATGCTCTGAAGTCTCGAACGCAGGGTTCGCGGAGGAACGCAGAGTAGGCACAATTCACAACAATTCTGCGAATCTCCGCGACCTCTGCGTTCAAACTTGATCGCGTTCGAAAGGACATTCGCAGCTCGGTGAGTTTGATGTGCATGGCCTGGATCACGACGAGCCGACTTGCTCCATTGCACGCATTCAATTCGTGGCGAGCCTTGAAGCTCCCGACCGCCACAGAAGGCGTACGGAAATTCGCAACGCGACTCCCTTAAGTGCATATGGCTACGCGTTCACTTTTGATTCGCGCGGACACGCTGTAACATCCTTGCAGCGATTGCTTTGGTGTCAAAGCTTTGGGGTCTCAGTTGGGGAGGTTATCGTTATGTCTCAGAAGAAGATTGCTCGCCGTGGATTCTTGGCTCAGTCCGCAGTTGCTGCCTCGGCCGCCTTTGCAGCCCCGGCGATTGTGCGAGCCTCCACACTGGAGAAAGAGTTCCATGTTGCCGCGATTGGCGTGAACGGAATGGGTTGGGCGGACCTGTCGAGTGTTGGCAAACACACGAAAGTCAAATTCGTAGGCTTCTGTGATATCGATGCCGGTCGTTTTGACAAGGTTGATGCAGAGTTCCCAGGGGTGCCTCACTTTGCAGACTATCGCAAGTGTCTGTCTGAACTGGGCGATAAGGTCGATGGTGTGATTGTTTCAACTCCCGACCACATGCATGCTCCGATTGCCATGATGGCGATGAAAATGGGCAAGCATGTTTACTGTCAGAAGCCATTGACTCATACCGTCTGGGAAGCTCGCCAGATGCGTTTGATGGCCGAGAAGATGGGCATCACCACGCAAATGGGCAATCAGATTCATTCGGCTGCCGAATATCGTCTGGGCGTTAAGCTGATCCAGACAGGAGCCATTGGCAAAGTTAAAGAAGTTCATTCGTGGGTGGGTGTTTCGGGGCGACAGTACAACAATCGCACGGACCGACCAGCTTCGTCTCCGGTACCGGCTGGCGTGGATTGGGATCTGTGGTTGGGTGCAGCGGCCGAACGACCATTTGCCGCTGATGTTTACCATCCATTCAAATGGCGTGACTGGCAGGATTTTGGCTCCGGCGGATTGGGCGACTTTGGCTGTCACGTTCTGGATCCAGTATTCACGGCTTTGGGGATCACAGCTCCAACTTCAATTCTGGCCGAGAACGCCGGAACAACATCAGAAGTCTGGCCGGGCCCGGAAACTCTGTACTATGAATTTCCAGGCAACGAACGTACGGCTGGTGCGACGATTAAAGTCACCTGGCGAGATGGCGGTCTGAAGCCGCCTCGCGATCTGGCACAATTGCCCGAGGGTGTCGAGCTGCCTGCAGCCGGTTCGATGTTTATCGGAGAAGGCGGCGTTATGGTATTGCCTCATGTTGGCAAGCCAGGGCTGTATCCGCAGGATAAATTCTCCGGTTACAAGATGCCTGAAGTTACAGGCGCAAATCATTGGCATGATTGGGTTGATGCGTCGATGGCTGGCACGAAAACCACGGACGGCTTTGACTATGCGGGGCCTCTGTCGGAAACAGTCCAGTTGGGCAACGTGGCGGCTCGGCTTCCAGGCCAGAAGCTGGATTGGGATTCCGCAGCGATGAAATTTACCAATGTTGAAGCTGCCAATAAAATGCTGACGAAGTCGTATCGCAAAGGTTTCGAAGTCGAAGCGGTCGGTTAAACCTTCTTTCTTTATCAGGGTTCCTGTTCATGGGTCTTCGAGTTGGTGTGAATGGTGCGGGTGGTCGCATGGGGCAGCGAGTTGTCGCGCTGACCATGATGGATTCTGAATTGACTTTGGCGGCGGCTTTGGAATGGTCTGGCAGCAATGTCATTGGACGTGATGCCGGAGAAGTTGCCGGGGCCGGAAAGTCCGGAGTTCTGATCACATCAGAATTGGGTGACCCTGTTGATGTTATCATCGACTTCTCGACACCAGCCGGTTTGGAAGCGATCGTCCGAACCTGCGAATCACGTCGAATTCCGCTTGTCGTCGCAACGACGGGGATCACCAAAGAGCAGCGCGAAATGGTCATGTCGGCTGCTCAAACGACACCGATCGTAATGGCTCCCAGCATGAGCATGGCGGTGAATGTCGTCATGAAACTCGTGTCAGAAGCGGCACGAGTACTGCGGAACAATGCCGACGGCGTGGATGTGGAAATCATCGAACGTCATCACCGCTTCAAAGAGGACGCGCCCAGCGGGACGGCTCTGCAGTTCGGTCGCATTGTGGCCGAGCAGATGGGGCAGGAAAACCATGTCCACGGTCGCGAAGGTCGAGTTGGCCAGAGGCCGCTGAACGAGATTGGATACCACGCTGTTCGCACGGGCGATAATGTTGGTGAGCATACGATCGTGTTTGGCATGATGGGCGAAACGATCGATCTGACGGTTCGCGGACATACCCGAGACAGCTACGCCTACGGCGCCCTCGCCGCAGCCAAGTACGTTGTGCAAAAAGGGGCCGGGATGTATTCGATGGCGGATGTGCTGGGACTGTAGAACCGGCGTTCTCGAAAGACGATTTTGTTTTCCTTTGGTGCGGGTTTCAGCTCGCAGGATGTTCGTGGAACCGGCTTCAGATCGCTTGCCGAATGAAGCCGGGACGATGAACGAAGTTATTGGATACTAGCCAATTCGTTTTACCGAAACCGTTTCAAAAATCCTCTTCGCCGTCGTTCTGATCATCGGAAAACTCGCCCAGCGCTTCTTCGTCATCGCCAACCGGATAGCGGGCTCCCTGCCAGACCGGGCCCGTTGAATCCGTGTAGGTTTCTTCGCTCTCGAGAACTTCCTGGACAGTCGCTTCCAGCGAGCAACACATCGCCTGGTAACGCAGCGCGGTTTCTCTTGCTTCGTCCTCCGTTTGAGCCAGGATCGCCCACTCGGTCACGTACTGCGTCCAGCCCTCCTGATCGCTGAGACGATCGGGATCGTCGTCCCACGATTCATCCAGTGGCTGATGTATAAGACATCGATAAAGTCTGACGTTCTCCTTGGGTTTGGCATCGCCGGATTCTCGCTGCCACTGAAACCAGACTTCAGGCATCAGGCCGGACCGCAGAAGTCTCGCTTCGATTCGAGCCACAAGAGGTTGATCTTTCATGACCTCGTCGGCCACCACGGCAAGACGTTGCATCAATTCCATAACACCAGTCGACGACAGGAAATCAATTTCAGAGAACGGAGTGCTCATCGCAACATCAAGATGCGGCTGTGCTCCAGCCACATCATCGAGCCGAATTTTGGCCACGGCACGCATGAGTTCAAGATGCCAGCCCGTGGATTCCGCCAGCTTCTCTTCGCGATCCAGTGACTCCAGCGACTTGGCGTATTCGCCCTGTTCGTAGAAGCAAACGCCGCGATAGTAGTTCGTCCAGAGATTGTCGCCGGCCAACTGTTCGAACTTGTCCAGATAGGTCAGCGTCGCGTCATACTGTTTCAGTCGGAACGCCAACATCGCGGCATCAAAGGCCACCTGAGCATCTTCGCTACCTTCACGCAGGCAGACATCAAGCACATTCAGAGCATCGCGAGGTCGGTCCGTGTTGTTATAGAGATCGGCCAGTCTGCGCACGATATTTCCGTCCGTGCGATCCAGCCGAAACGCCCGAGCAAAGCATCGCTCGGCTTCTCCGTTGTTATCCTGATTTGCAAAATGGTTGCCGGCTCGCAGGAAGTTGCGAGCTTTCGTCGGATCAAGCTCCATCGACTTACGAAACAATTGCTCCGTGCGTTCCGGCGTGATCTTCTCGGCCATCGCTTCATTGCCGGAGCTGCGCAGTTCGTCGCCGAGAGTTCCCAGCAACGAAAGCACGACGGAGTGCTCGCGATGAGACGCCGCCAGTGCGTTCGCCCATTTCCAGACGTCTTCGCCATCCTGGCCGGATCCAACCAGATATCCCATGAGATGCAGAACACCGGCGGTGTCGTCCTTGTGAGAAACCAGCGTCGAATCGAGGGCCAGCACGTCGGCACGTAACGAGTCGAACTTTTCGTCTGCTGGATCCTGCATCAGGTCCGTCATACGTTCGCGAAGCTCCGCAATCGTCGAGGCCAGCGGTGACGGCGGCTCAGCCGGAGTTTCTTCTGCCGACGTCATTTCACCAGCATTATCAATAGTTTCCTGTGAGCCGGTCGCAGATGGTGCCCCTGCAGCCGATGGCGTCCCCGAAGTGGTCGCGGTGTCTTTGAGATTGCGACGAGTTGCCGCGGCGCTCGCCAACGGTGATGGTTCATCGGCGTCCATCACGTGTTCCAGTCGACGCAGCGTCAGGTAGTCGTTCGCCGTCCGCGCCCTTTGCTCCAATTGCTTCGCCAGAGCTTCCGCCTGCTTTTGCTGTCCCGCCAAACGCTTGAGAGCAATCAGGCGCAGTCGAGTCTCAAACCAAAGATGAGTGCCGTTGCATTTCTGCAGACGCTGATCCCATTTGGTCAGCAACTGAGACGCCTCATCCCACTTTTGATCTCGCGCCATCTGCAGTGCGGTGTTGAGATCTACTGCATTCTCGAACACCGGGCATTCTTCGGCCGATGGCATGTCTGCAAACGCCGGGTCTGTTGTCATCAGAGGCTCAAGCCCGGCGGCCAGGCGAATGGAATCACGGACCAGCCGCGTGCGAATCCGGCCTTCGAATTTCAGCGAGACAGCATCGCCGTTTGTAAACTCCAGAGCCTTGTCGATCGTTACCAGAGCTTCGTCGAATCGGCCCTGCATCGCTTCCAGCCATGCCAGTTTTGTCGACGCCAGCCATCTCCGGTCGCCTCGATCAGACCAGCCGCTTTCCTGTTCCATCACGAGGCGGCATTGATGTCCGGCGATATCCGGATCGTCGGCCGCCAGGTACACGTCACAGGCGTATTCGCGGAAACAACTCACGCAGCCCGTCTTCCCGGTGCGTCGACAAATCTGAATGCCGTCGGCAATGCAGGCATGCATGCCTTCGGAGTTATACCCTTCCAGTTGGCCCGTCGCTTCGGCCAGGTTTTCGTACGCACAGGAACTCATGGAGTAAACAAGGTACTCATATTGGTCTCGCGGAAAGTCAGACTGAATCTGCCGCAACTGTTCTTCATCTTCCAGTAGCGCGATAAGTTCCACCGCGCGTTCGCGCATGGTTTGGAAATCGAGCAGGTATTGAGCCTGATCCATCTGAAAGAAAGTGCCCATGACGTAGGCCTGAGCACGATGTTCCGTGCGGCCTCGTCGACGCAATTCACCGTAAAGACGTGAGGAGCTGGCAAAACGACATTGAGGAATCAGTTCGCCCGCTTTTTCCTGAAGGTCGCGAAGTTGTTGGTCAATTTCTGATTCGTTACCAGGAGCCGACATGAACGATTTTCCGAATGAGACAGGGCCGCGGCTGAAGTACCGCCACACAGATCAGGACTAAGACAGTAGATTTGAAAGGGGACGAGATTATCGGTGATGTCAGGGGGCTCTGTACAGCGTCACGGCAGACGAACGGGAACGGATGAACGTTCTGACCCAGGGCACGCTTGCGAATTCGCGGGCGTTGGTCACGATTCGCACTCCTGAAATTCTCTACTCTGTGACCTGTGGACGGACCATCATGACGACATTGGCTGGACAAAAATTTCTGTGTTTTGTTGGTGACGATTACGAAGATCTGGAAGTGTGGTATCCCAAGCTGCGCCTCATCGAAGCCGGAGCCGCGTTTCATCTGGCGGGACAGGAAGCCGGGAAGAAGTATGTTGGCAAGAACGGCTATCCCTGCGTCTCCGACATTCTGATCAAAGGCATTGATGTGGCCGCCTATGATGGGCTCATTTGCGCGGGTGGCTGGATGCCGGACAAACTTCGCCGAGATCCGGAAGTCTTGAGGATTACGCGTGAGTTCGCTCACGCCGGAAAACTGGTCGCCGCTATTTGCCATGGTGGCTGGATGCCGATTTCAGCTGGCGTTTACAAAGGAGTCAAAGTCACTGGCTCGCCGGGAATCAAAGACGATCTGGTGAATGCCGGGGCGATCTTTGAAGACGCGTCTGTCGTCGTCGATCGCCATTTCGTCAGCAGCCGGAAGCCGGATGACTTGCCGGACTTCTGCAAAGCGATTCTGAAGGTCTGCGGTAAGGCTTGAACTGCAGATCCGCTTTTTAGTTTAACGGCGAGCCGCGAGCGTAGGTGCAATCGAGCAACTACGGCTGCGGCTTGCCGTTAAACAATCAACTCCACGCGCAGCCAACTGATCTCGACTGAAAGACACACCACCATGCGAGTTCCCGCTTTCCTGACGATGCTGCTGTTTCTTTCCGTGGCGGTCGTCTCTGCGAATGAGCCGCGGCCCAACGTGCTGTTTGTACTGTGTGATGATCTTCGTCCAGATGCTCTGGGCTGCTACGGATCAAAACATGTTCGCACGCCAAACATTGATCGACTGGCTCAACGAGGCGTGCGGTTTGCAAATGCCTTCTGTACGACGTCGTTGTGTTCGCCCAGTCGAGCCAGCATTTTGACCGGCTTGTATGCTCATCGACACGGTGTGCGTGATAATTTCACGGAGCTGCCTTCCGAACTGCCGCATTGGCCCGGCCAGCTTCAAAAAGAAGGTTACTCCACTGCCTATATGGGCAAGTGGCACATGGGAGAAAACAACGACGAACCACGTCCTGGTTTCGATTGGTTTGTGACTCATAAGGGTCAGGGCAAGTATTTCGACACCGAGTGGAACGTCAACGGCCAGCGAAGGGAAACTCCGAAAGGCTATTACACTCACGTCGTCACTGATTTCGCGATCGACTGGTTGAAGCAGCAGAGTTCGGAGAAGCCGTGGGCTCTGTGCATCGGCCAGAAAGCTCCGCATTCGTTTTACTTTCCCGAAGAGAAGTACGCTCATGCGTTTGATGACGTCAAGGTGCCCTACCCTGCGAGTGCTTTTGATCTGAAAGATAAGCCCGAGTGGATCAGTCAGCGACTCAGGACCTGGCACGGAATTTACGGACCGCTGTTTGAGTGGCGGAAAAAATTCCCTGACGATCGCCCTGAGGCGGTCAAAGATTTTGAGAATATGGTTCACGCCTACTGGGGGACTGTACTGAGCGTTGACGACAGCGTCGGACGACTTGTGGAACACCTCGAGACAACTGGCCAGTTGCAGAACACGGTTATCGTATTCATGGGCGACAATGGTCTGCTGGAAGGTGAGCATGGCATGGTCGACAAACGGACGATGCATGAACCCAGCATTCACATTCCGATCATTGCCTGCGGTCCGGGGTTACCTCAGGGCAAAGTGGTTGCGTCGCAAACGCTGACCATGGACATTGCTCCAAGTCTGCTGCATCTTTGCGGTGCCCCATCACTGGACAGGATCCAGGGGCGATCATGGGTGCCGCTGGTGAATGATGGCGATCCCGATTGGCGCAAGGCGTGGTTTTATGAGTACAACTACGAGAAGCAGTTTCCCTACACGCCGAATGTGAGAGGTATCCGGACAGACGAATGGAAGTTCATTCGGTATCCTCATGGTGACGGTTCAAAAGATCGTCACAAGGCTGAATTGTACAACCTGAGTGAAGATCCTGAGGAGCGACACAATCTCGCGGGACAGCCGGAACATCTGAAGACTCAGGAACAATTGGCTCAAGATCTGACAGAATTGCTGGCGGCCGAAGGACTGACTGCGGAGACCGATAAGATGCCGCTCGATCAGGGCATCAAGACAGAACTGCCGGATCAAAAGATTCGATAACGTTTTGTTGTTGTTAACTCTATCAGACAACTTCATGCAGCGGCTTGCTGCCGGGATCGACGAGGTACTGCGGGACGCCCGACAAGTCGAACACTCGCGTGTTTTGAGCATCAATGTCGGCACAGTGGTACAGGGTCGCGAAGATCTCCTGAAACGTCACCGGACGCAACTGCGGTTGTTCGCCGTAGCGATTTGTAGAACCGACAGCCTGCCCGGTTCGCATTCCGCCACCGGCGAGTACTGCGGTGTTCGCCTGCGGCCAGTGATCGCGACTGTTGTTCGTATTGATCTTGGGAGTCCGTCCGAATTCGCCCCAGACGACAATCGAAACATCGCGATCCAGACCTCGTTCGTGCAGATCAGTCACCAGAGCAGCGAGGCCCTGATCGAGTCTTGGGCATTCTTCGCGGCACTTCGGATAGTTCATGCCATCTGGACCATGCCAATCCCAGCGACTGAAGTTCAAAGACACAAACCGAGCCCCTGCTTCGACCAATCTTCGAGCCAGACAAAGGTTCTCCACCATCGGCGGCGCGCCGTCGCGTTGGAAGGCTTCGCTGCTTTGACCGTAGCGGGCCACGATCCGAGGATCCTCTTTAGTCAGATCCAGCGCATCGATCAGTTTAGACGTTGTCAGAATTCCCATCGCCTGTTGAGTATAGACGTCAAGGCTTTCCATCTGCCCGCGTTGATCGGCATCGCGACGGAACCGATCAAGCGATTTCATCAGGGTGGTGCGATCCTGAAGTTTGTCGAGCGTGATCCCGTTCAGCATCATGTTATCGGGACGACTGCGAGCTTCTCGTCCAACGAGATTGAATGGCGAATGGGCAACTCCCAGAAAGCCGCCATCGCCCGCTTCACCCCATGTTCGGTTACCAGTGTTGTACATCATCGCCACATTAGCCGGGATCGCTGGCGTCACCTGACCCTTCATCTTTGAAACCCAGGCACCGCCAGAAGGCCAGCCACCGGGAGGCTGACGAGCTCCTTTGCGACGGCCCGTCATGCACTGATAAGCATCGTGAGCACCATCGGAGTCGGCGAGCGATCGAACAAGTACGAACTTGTCCATCATTGCCGCCATCTTCGGAAACATCTCACTGACGAAGATGCCCGGAACCTTCGTTGCGATCGCGGAGAACTCACCGCGGATTTCGCGAGGAGCATCCGGCTTGGGATCCCACATATCCAGATGAGGTGGTCCGCCAGGCAGGTAGATGTTGATGATTGCTTTGTGTGATCGACCAGCGTTCGTCTCTTCTTCTGCCTGCAGTGTCTGCTTCAGGCTGATGCCTCCCAGGGCCATGCCGCCGATGGTCAAAAAATCACGGCGTGAGGCACCATCACAAAAGCCACGGCGTGCGGAGTTATTTCGCCCTAAGATCGTGAGCATGCGAAAAGTCCTGGCAGAAGATTGAGGCGGGACGATGAGATTCGAGGCGGGAATTCACGCGATGGCAGGACGTGAAGGCACTTCCCGACCGCGTAAATCGAGGCACCAGCTTAACGAGGTCGACCGATGATGGTCAAGAACTGCAGGAAATAGTCGGGCCGGATCGCGAAATCATCTGCTGAAATGCTGGGCCGCCGGGATTGCACCAGCAGGTTCTCCTGAGAGCCAAAGCGAAAAAGGCCGGTGACTTTCCCCGAGTCACCGGCCTGTGGCTGATCTAAGTGTGATGCGGATTTCTCTGAATGTTGTGATTAGCTTCGAGTGAACGCAAGACTGCCCGCCTGTGCGTCTGACAACTTAAAGTTGAACGTTCCGACGCTGGTGAATGTTATCGCTCCGGCCAGTTTCTGATTGTCGTTGCCGCGATTGAGTGTCAGCGTAGTGCCGTCGAACTGATAGCTTCCCTGAAACGTGCTGGCGTTTCCGGCACTATTGACCGCCGACCACGAGAACGTTCCGTCAGCATTCAGTGCGAGTTGCACACGAGCACCGTTCGACATGCTGGCTATCCAGTTTCCGACGTACCCTGGTGCGGTATTGGGAACCGACTGGGCTTGCGGTGCCGCGGCAGCGCTCACAGCCTGAGGCGGTGCGAATCCGCCAAGAGCTTGCAGTGCGGATAGCTCGGCCGCGGTAGTCGTATCAACGGACGCTGTGCCGATTTGTTGGGAGCCAGACTGCTGCAATCCCGGCTGCTGAGTTGCAGCTTGTTGAGGCAGCCCCTGCTGTGGCAAGCTCTGTTGAACAGCCCCCTGTTGAAGCGTTGATTGCGGGAAAGCGTTCTGTGGAAGCTGAACCTGCTGCGTTCCCTGCGTCATCTGAACCTGCTGGGCCAATGAAACCGGAGTTGCTCCGATGGAAGAACCCTGCTGAACTTGCACGCCAAAGGGAGACGACGTGACTGGAACTGAAGAATACGGCCCCGAGCCATAGACCGGTTCTGGCTGTGAATGCACATAGACCGGCTGCGGATGGGAGATCACTTCGTGTGAGTAGTACGGCTGTGAATAAACCGGGTGACTCACGTGATTATGACTGGAGTAAACTCGACGACCAGAGCTGCCGTGGCAACCCGCTTCCAGAGTTGTCAGGCTGTTGAGAGATGTCGCCAGAGTCGCCGCGAGTAGCAGAAGTTTCTTTGATGAACGTGTCATGATCAATTTCCTTTCAGGAGGGTTTCAGAGGTTTGAATGTCTGTCTGAGTTACTCAGCGAAACTCTCGCGGATTTGTTACACGGGAATTCGAAGATTATTTTCTGGCAAGAACGACTCCACTGAAAATCGTCACATTCTGGTTGCTGAACCTGCGGTCCCCCGGCGTGAAGCAGCTGTTGATTTAGTCGTTTAACCCGACCCCAGCGGGGAGGAATCAAAGTTAAATGCCTCGCCTTTGGCGTCGGGTTAAACGAATACGCTGAACACCGTCCGAGAGACCTTGTGAGCAGTCATTGGTTTATGCCGATCACTTTCGCCTGCGGCTTGCCGTTCAACGAATTGAGGGCTTGATACCGTCGTATCAAACCCTCATCTTCGGAGCTGTTGGAAGTCCCCTTTCACTGCTCGATTGATTGCATCACGTCACTACTGAGTCAGCCACGCTTCCAGTGTCTGTGACGCGGTTGTGCCGGCTTCTTTGGGCAGCAGATCTTTCTTGGCTGTCCTGGTCAGTTTAGCGACGTATTCCACGGTGCTCTTCAGGGCCTCCGGCGAAGCCGTCGCATCCAGTTTGACGCAATAGATCAGCATGTATTCACCTGTCTCGCTGCGTTCCGTCATCCAGGCTCCCAGCTTTGTGCGAGCATTCTGTTCCAGCATCCTCAGCGTCAGATCCAGATTCGGAGCGGTTTTCAATGTGCCGGCGAGAGACCAGATCTTGCGAACGTCGGCCTTTTCAAAATACTCCACGTCTTTTGTCACGAACACGTTTTGTTTCTCAACATCCTTCTCCTCAAACTCCACTTCCAGATGTCCGGTCTTGTGAACCGTGAACTTCAGATCGGCGCGAGTCAGCAGGTCGGATGCGGGCAGTGGTGCGGGCTTCCAGGGACTGGCGAGGAACTCTTTCACTTCGGAGATATCAACGCTGTAGCTGACCAGTCGAGCATTCGGTGCAATGGCCTGAGCAATCGCGACGAGTTCTCCTTTGTCGTTCACAACAGGCCCGCCGCTGTCGCCTGAATTGATCGGAGCTTGTGTCTCGACGACTTTGAAATCATGTTCGCCGGCTCCGGTCCGAAATGTCTTCTGATAAACGGATCGCACGGTGCCGGAAGTGAAGGCCCATAACGCGTCTGTTGAGCCCGGATTCCCGATGGACTGCACATTCTCGCCTGGGCTGATTGTCGCCGCAGCCAAAGGAATCGCGATGCTCTCGGTTGGCAGTTTGTCCAGTTCGATGAGTGCCAGATCTCGCTTGCGATCAACACTCAGGATTCGACCACGGATGCCAAGTGACTTCACGTTGTCGAGATAATGCTGTCGGCTGACGATCGGATTTCCGTCCTTCAACACCGGGAAGAAAATTACCGCGGCTCGCGCTTCGCCCACAACATGAAAGTTGGTGACGATAAGCTTCTTTTCGAGATCCACCAGCACTCCTGTTCCGCTGGATGTTTCTCCGTCGGTCTTTGCCAGAACCCAAACCGTCGAAGGCAGTGCCTTTTTGTAAATTTCGTTGTTGGCTCCTGCCTCATTGGTTGTCAGCAAAGTTGCCGCGATGGCAAAAGTGCAGAATATTGAGCGGAAGCCGTGGCTGGTAACGATATGTTTTGTAGATGTCATGGGAAGCCCCTTTGATTGCTAAGGACGCATAAATCACTTGCTGATACTTCTGTAAGCGTCGTTGCTGCGTGTCTGTTACGGAGATTTTCGAAAGTTAAAAGCGGCCACGGTGCCGGTCGTCGACGAAGGCTGAAAAGAAAACTCGCTGGCCGACTTCAGCTGAAACGTGCCGTTCAGCCGAGTCCCATCGGTGCTTTCCAGAGTCAGTTCAGACCCGCTGACGCTGAATTTTCCTGATGATTTGGACTGTTTTCCGTCTCGAATGCTGACCAGCACAAATGTCCCATTGGCGTCAAACAGAATCGCAAACGCCTCGTTGCTGGCTCGACTTGCCGACCATCGGCCAGTAAACGCTGACGGCCGGACCGCAGCGATATTCGTTGGCGCCGGGGAACTGAGAGGTGTTACTGCTGGCGTCGCTGGATTATTTGCGTTGGATGTTGGCGATGCGGCTCCGGCAGTGGTGAGGGGACTGGCAACCGGAGCACCATTTCCCCCGGTCGCAGGATTTGATGAGTTCGCTGAAGCAATTGCCGGTGATAGCACCGATTCCAGCCGAACGGCTGATTCGGGGGCCGTGGTCGAGGACTCAGTCTTCGATAGTGTTCGGGCTGGTTCAATCTCCCACTGTGACGAAGATTCTTTGGCGATCAGAGTCAGTCGATTGATCTCGTCGCGCAGCAATTCTCCGGTGACTCCATCGTTCCGAATCTGCCCCAGCAGTTCTGTGCGGCTGCGAGCCGAGTTAAATCCAAATCTCGCATTAGCCTGCAGTTTGTTGGCCTCCAGCAAGGACAGCAGTTTCGTGGCATCGACCTTCTGTTTGTCTGAGACCGCTCCCAAAGCCACGTCGATTTGCAAAGTTTGCTCGTCATCAGAGAGCGTGACAGAAACTGGAAACCGCCACGGCTCAAGCGATTTCATCGTTGTTACGGTTCGGGCTTCGGCAGTTTTCGATTCGAAATTCGCGTCCCGAACCAATTGAGCAAGTTGTTCAAGGCTGGTGATTCGGCGAGCGATCCGAGGAGTCTCGACCGAGTCCGCTGCCTTCGAGGAGTCGCCTGCAGCAAAGACGCTGCCAGCCTGAACATCGGAGTACAGGTCCTTTTCTCCGGCAACGCCTACGAGGCCAACGGCTGCTGCAAAAAGGCCAGTCACCAGTTCCGTAATTTTTTTGAGTTTGTTTTTGAACATGGGGCGAGCTTTCTCTTCGAAGGACAGACGTGTTTTCTGTCTGAGCGAA
>CANHVD010000056.1 GCA_947463775.1 Planctomycetaceae bacterium
AGGAACAGACCGACCACCGTAGCGACTTCCACAACAGTCGCTTCTTCGTTGAACGGGATCTGGTAATGCTTCTTCGGAGCGAATTCTCCGGGACGGTAGTAGCCCAGGGAATACTGTTTTGAATGAATCGGATGCAGAGCCATCTGATATGGCAACCCGACCAGTTGCGTTGCGAAGAGCCCCGTCGATGCGAACGGCTGCACAATCGGATGATACGTGTGACCGTAACGCTCCAGTGATGGATCTTCGAAATACAAAGGGTAGTGATAAAAGTTGGTCGGAGCCCACTGATACACCGTCGGACTGGCCTCACGAGGCTGATACTCCTGAGTGTTCACTCGATCATTGAAGTCCATCGGCAGTTGATCGGGAACAATACCCTTCATCGCATAACTCAGTGTGGGCTGAATTGTGCGGATATCTGTTTTCAAGCGGCTTGCTGGAGCGGTATCTTCGCCTGCGACAACCTCTTCCTGACCTGCCGTCTGCATGACGCCGGATGATGACGAAACCGCGATCGGTGCAGCATCGTAAAAGTCGACCTCCGGAAGAGGCTGTTCTTGCAGAGTGATGTTGTTAATCATCCTGTCGTGTGCACTGGCCAGACGCTGCATTGGTGGCTGCTGTGGTCGTCTCTGCCCCGGCTGGACTCGATTGATCATCTTGCCGGAACGTTCTTCCCACCATTCACCGACGGACCCAGCGGAGGACGATACAACACCGCCGGACAGAACGTAGTCCATCCGAGCAGAGAAGCCTTCATCGACATTCTGAGTTCGGCTATAACGTCGATCAGCCGACGGAGCAACTTGATTCCTTGCCTGCTCAGAAATCGCTGGCGCGTTCGTGGATGCTGGTTCCGGTGGCATTTCAGCACCGGCGGGGACAACTCCCTGTCGCTCAGCAAACAGTTGTTCCGGCGGTGCGCCGCCAGCCTGTGTGACTCGATTTCTTGTCGTCTTTCGGACGACCGTCGCTGAGGAGGCCGTTGAACGTCGCACTCCTTCATCTGCGGTCATCGCTCCGGCAATTTCCGGACGCTGAATAACAGAAGGTGCGGCCCATGATGCGGCCCTTGTGTTATCGGCGACGGCATCCGAAGCCGACATGAACGCCACCATTCCCGCGAGACTTACGCCTCGCAGGAGGTTGTGCATGCCAGAAGCGGAATCAGTCCTTCGGGGCGTGCTCCACAGAATAGTTTGGAGCTTCCTGAGTAATTGCGATGTCATGTGGATGGTTCTCCCTAACCGACGCCGCTGAAATCTCGATAAACCGAGCTTTTTCTCGCAGCTCCGCAGTTGTCCCGACTCCGACATAACCCATGCCGGAACGAAGACCACCGGTAAGCTGGAATATCAGCGGCTGCAAGGCTCCTTTGTAAGGAACGCGACCTTCCACGCCTTCCGGAACCAGTTTGGACTGGTCGCCCGTCGGGACATGTCCCTGCCGGTAACGTTCACTGCTGCCCTTCATCATCGCTCCCAGCGATCCCATTCCTCGGTATCGCTTGAAGCTTCGACCCTGGTAAAGAATCATCTCACCAGGACTTTCATCGACACCCGCCAGAAGACCGCCGACCATCACAGTCCACGCTCCCGCAGCAAGTGCCTTCGTTATATCTCCGCTGAAACGAATTCCTCCGTCAGCGATAATCGGAATACCGGATCCCTTCAAAGCTCTGGCCGCATTTGCGACCGCACTTAACTGGGGGACACCGATGCCCGAAATTATCCGAGTTGTACAAATAGATCCCGGTCCAATCCCGACTTTGACGGCGTCGGCCCCGGCATCTGCCAGAGCTTTTGCACCTTCTTCCGTCGCGATGTTTCCCGCAATCACATCGATCTGGAGCTGACGTTTAATCGCCCGCACCGTCTCGATGACATTCCGAGAATGACCATGTGCACTATCCACGACCAGTACGTCAACACCTTTTTCAACCAATTGAGCGGCTCGATCGAGATCGAAAACACCGACTGCAGCACCAACCCGCAAACGACCGCGTGAATCTTTTGATGCTCGCGGAAACTGCAGGTTCTTGTCGATGTCACGGATCGTGATCAATCCCTTCAACTGATAATCATCGTCCACGAGCAGCAGTTTCTCGACCTTGTTTTGCAGGAGAATTCTTTCTGCTGCTTCCAGGGTCGTGTCTTCCGGCGCTGTGACCAGATTCTCCTTCGTCATTACTTCGGAAACCGGTCGATCTTTTGATTCCAGAAACCGTAGATCCCGGCGAGTCAGGATGCCCACCAGCTTCCCATTAACCGTGATCGGAACACCGCCGATGTTTCGCTCATCCATCAACCTCACGGCTTCCCCGGCCGGCGTGTCTGGCGGCAACGTGACTGGATCAACGATGACCCCATGTTCACTGCGCTTGACGCGATCCACCTGCATCGCCTGCTGCTCAATGCTCATGTTTTTGTGAATAATGCCGATGCCGCCCAATTGGGCCATCGCCACGGCCATGTCACTTTCCGTCACGGTGTCCATCGGACTGCTGACGATCGGCAAACTCAGGCTGATATTGCGAGTCACATGCGAACTGATGTCGACATCCGACGGGATCACTTCGCTGTATCCTGGTTCCAGAAGGACGTCATCAAACGTCAGTCCGCGATAGGCGATGCGATCGTGCATGTTGGGGGCTCCGTGGAAAGTGGGCGTTAGTCAGTAGTCAGATTTGAAATTTCAGATTTGAGATTGGAACGAGAGCTCCGAAATCTCAAATCAGCAGTCCGTTACTCTTCAGGATCAAGTGGCTCGTCAATCGTTTCAACCTGGGCACCCTTCTTCTGAATCGTGGCCAGCAGATGATTCGAAAGGCGAATCAATGTGGGAATATCCATGTTCTCCGCACGATCTTCCGAGGTATGTCCCAGCTCGGAAAGAAGCTGATCGATCTCGGGCTTATCAAGTTGCTGTCGATAAAGTGCCACAAGGACACTCCGGATGAACTTGCGTCTCAGCGTGAAGGCTCGCCGCAGAAAGTCCTGATAAAACCGGCGATCGTGAATCCGATCGGCTTTCTCCTGATCGCGCCAGATGCTGACAATTGCAGAATCGACTTTAGGGCGAGGCCAGAAAACGTTGGGGCCAAGACGACGCAGAATTCGGACTGTTCCCTGCGACTGAATCCAGGCCGACATCGCTCCATATTTTGAATTGCCCGGCTCCGCTTCCATCTTCTCGGCCAGTTCCCACTGAATCGTGCAAACCATGCGCTCCCACGGCAGATCAGACGCGATGATATTCGAGATCACCGGGGTCGCGACGCTGTAAGGAAGATTGGCCACAAGCTTCAGTCGGCCATTTGGAATCGAGGCGACATGATGGCGGATCACGTCACAAATATGCGGATCCAGCGTGTTCTTGTTCTTCAGGATATCGCTGTTGATGAGCGTGACATTGTTGCAGTCCTGAACAGCTTCAGCGGCCAGCGCTGACATGTTCTTGTCGATGTCGATGGAGATGACTCGTCCGGCTTCCTGAGCCAGAAACGCGGTCATGCCACCAGTTCCTGATCCGACTTCCAATGCAACGTCGCGAGGCCCAAGCTCCGCGGCTCGCACGGCGAACTCAATCAGATTCACATCGATCAGAAAGTTCTGTCCCAGATCTCCGCGCGGGTTGATGCCGTGCTGCTGGAACAGCGACATCAGGAAGGATCGCGTCTGACGCTGGACTGCTTTCATCGGGGAGGTGGACTTTCCTGATTCAAATCAATGCCGGGAAGAACTTCAGTGTTAGGCCCCATGGAGATGCCAGGAGCCGCGTTAATAATGCCAAGCGAAGAAGCGTTTCCGAATCGACGCTCCAGGAGCTGGTCCACGTACTTGCCCAGAACGTCATTTTCAATGTTGACGACGTCACCCACGGCCACACGCCCCAGCGTTGTTACCTGAAGCGTGTGAGGAATCAGGGCGACAGAAAACCGATCATGTGTCACATTCACAACGGTCAGGCTGATGCCATCAACCGCGACGGAGCCCTTGGACACGAGAAGCCGAAGCTGATCTGGTCCCGGTGCAAACCACATGTCAATCCAGTCACCACTGCGAACAATGTCAATCACCTTTGCGATACCGTCGACATGTCCCTGAACAATATGACCACCCAACCTGGCGTCTGCTCGCAGAGATCGCTCCAGGTTGACTCGACTGCCAACTACGAAACGCCCCAGATTGGTCTTCGAAAGTGTTTCAGTGCCCGCTTCGAAATCCAGCATTCCATCGTGAATGGCGACCACCGTCAGGCAGCAACCGCAGATCGAAATACTGTCGCCTAAAGCCGCATCTGTGGCAGCGAAACAAGCGGCGTCCGGTGCAATGGAAAGGCGCAGCCCAACCGGTAGTGAGGCGATTTGCCGGACAGTTCCCTGTCCTTCCACGAGGCCGGTAAACATAGGGCTTGCACTTGTATGCAACGAGAAAACACTGTCTCCAGTGCGGGATGACAACCCGGCGCGGTTCAGAAAACCTGCTACCATCGATCGTTGCGTGGTAATCCTATCAAATCCACGGCCGAATACACCCAACCGCCTCGAACTTTCCCGCCCTTAACACGGGGAAGCACATTTTTCGAGCCGAAATCGTCGTTCATCCACATTCGTGGTGGCATCATTCGGCCCATTTCGGAAAATGCCGGACCGATTTTCGATTGATTGTATCCTGCCCGTGGAATGCCCGTGTCAGCCAGCCCAACGAACAATTCAGAGTCCGACGGAGAGCCGGAGACCATAACCGATCTCTCGGAGCTCTCCTTTGATTTCGAAGACGCAGCGCCCTCAAATCGTCGTCCGGCCTACGGTTCCGCTACCCGCGAGCCGGATCCTACGGAGTTGAGCGAGGAGCTCGAGCTGCTGGATTCCCTGTCTGGACAAATCACCGGGGACGGTCCACCGGAGTTCTACTGCAAACCGCTGGGGCAATTGCTCGGTCCTATGTCACTGGCCGAACTACGAATCATGGCGGAATCCGGCGCACTCGCGGAAGACGATCTCGTCCGCTACGGTGAAACTGGAGAATGGAAACCTGCAGCTTCCTTCGCAAGGCTTGGGGAATCTCTGCATCGTGGATCTTCGATTACCGCCGAGCCCGTCGCCAGCGCTCCTCCGTCTACCCGCAGACTCTTTCAGACGGGATACAAGCCAACGGGCGACTCTTTCGGAGAAGACAACTCGGGGCCAAAGCCATCAATTCCGACGGGGCAGTCAGCCCCACCCGCAGAGACTCCACAGATAACTCCGACACCTGTCGCCGAGTCTGGAAGCGTCACGGCGGATGCAACAGCATCTCCTGCGAGCGATACTGCTGAGGCATCCGGAGTCGTCGATAACTCTAACGCCACCTCCGAATCGGAAACTGAAGCACAGGCCTCGGAATCTCCACGTCGAAAGAAACCGGCTAAGAAATCACCGGTCGCAAAGAAGGCTGGCAAGAAGTCCGCAGGCAAAAAGAAGCCAGTTAAGAAACGCAACGATGAAGACGATGCAATTCTGAATGACATCTTCAGCGAAGTTTTTGCCGACGATCAGAAAACACAACGCCCGGCGATGCCGCCTGCTGCAAGTTCTCCATCGGACGCTGCTGCTCGCGCGGAATCACCTTCGACCGTGAATGAAACTGCCGCCGCGAAAACCTCTGACACAGCAGCCACCAAATGATGAAGCAACAATAAAGTTTCACGCCTCCCATTGTTGACCCACGAAAGTGCTGGACCCACGAACGTGTTTGACCCATGGCTGGCGTGTTCGGGTCGTTGCGAGATCAGAACTGACATCTGGTGATCGGATAACAATCAAACTCACTGAGGCACAACGTATGTGTGGCCGCTTCACGCTCAGAACTCCAGCTGCTCAAATGCTGGAGATCTTCAATCTGGTCGAGATGCCAGCGCTGGCGCCGCGTTACAATATCGCACCGACTCAATTGGTGATCTGTATTCGAAGCGTTGCCGAGGATCCGAAGTCCCGCGAAGCTGTGCAGATGAAATGGGGCTTAATCCCGTTCTGGGCGAAAGATATCGCCATCGGTAATCAGATGATTAATGCTCGCGCGGAAACGGTGGTGGAGAAGCCTGCGTTTCGAGCCGCCTTTGCCAAGCGTCGTTGTTTGATCCCGGCCGACGGTTTTCTGGAATGGCAAAAGCTAAGCACGGGCAAGAAGCAGCCGTGGCTGATGGAGATGGCTGAGCAGCAACCTTTCGCGATGGCAGGGCTTTGGGAGTACTGGACTCCGAAAGGCGATTCGTCCGCCAAGCCCGTTGTTTCGTGCTCCATTATTACGACATCCGCGAACGAAGACATGAGCGTTCTTCATGATCGCATGCCGGTGATTCTGCCAATCGAAGCGTGGGCCACATGGCTGAGTCCGACTGCCAATGCGACTCAATGCACCGCACTGCTGAAGTCATTGGAGAACGGCCTGTTGACGAAGACGTGTGTCTCGACGAAGGTGAATCGACCATTTCCGGACAATGCCGAATGTCTGCAGCCCGTTGATCCACCGGAGCTGTTGACGAAGCCTATGGCCGAGGAAGGCTAATTTGTTCTGGCTGGCCTCTCGACAGAGCAAGTCGCTCCGAGCGAACGTCTCACCCCGCGCCAACGCTCTACAAAATTGCCAGCGGGTTGCGGCGTGATTCCAGAGTACCTCTTGTTACTCCGACGCGATTCATCGCATTCAGAGATTGCCAGACATGCTCTCCAGTCACCGTGCCATTCAGGAGCTGTCGATACAAAGACAACAAGCGATGGATCTCTGCCGGTGATTCTCGCAGCAGTTCAATTCGAAAACGACTCACGCCAGCCAGCCTCAGATCCGTGACAACTTCGGCCGAGCTTTGAGCGACTGCGTTGAACAGCGTGTTGCGGCAGCCAACGTCAGCAACCAGAGGATGATCGACACCAGTGCGATCCCGCAGTTCAACCTGATGCTCATCGCACGGGCGACCGCAATTCGTTTTGTTCGTTCCCGGCGACAACATCGCACAGAACACGCAATGTTCCATATGAAACATTGGCATGTGTTGATGGACGACAATCTCCAGCCACTGCGAAGGCACCCACTTCACAAGCTCCATCAACTGATCACGATTCAGATCGTACGATGGAGTCAGCCATTGCAGTCCTTGTTGCATCAGAAACGATGCCGTCAGTTCGTTCGTCACATTCAATGAGTAGTCACCAACGACCGGGATCGCGTTATCACGAAAGAACGCAAGTCCGCTCAGATTTCTGATCAGCACGCCATCCGGACGATGCTTGAGCATTGCCCGAAACAAGCCCATCTCATCCGGCTTCTGAATACGCGGAGTCGCCAGCAGCAGAGTATGCCCGGAAGCTCTGGCGATCTCAACGGCCTGGCGGTATTCACGAATGTCCTGAAAGTCGACGATCAGACGATCCGCAAAAGCCGCAGAGCTTGCTGAGGCTGGCGAACTAGCCGCCATCTGCGTGCATTCTCGCAGCTGGTCCAGTGTTCGGCAGAGAACTGTCAGCAACGGAGTTGCCGAGGACGCAACATGAGCAGGCAATTCACTGCGCAGGCGATCGATGGCCGAATCGCGACACAGATGAATCTCCGGCATCGGCAGAGACTTATCGAGCTGCTCGATCATCTGCTTGCGAAGTTTCCCCAGCACGCTTAGAGGAACCATCGGGCCGCCGATGATTTCTGCGTCCAGCGAATTCAGTTCGTAAACTGTCCCACCGAGCCGCGAAAGCTGTTCCTGCAGAACTTCCTTTGTGACCGGATGGCGCTGAGCCAACTGCAGAGCATCTTCTGACTGAACCAGACACGTACAGCCATTATCCGCACGGCCTTCAATCCGCAGAGGATGACCCACTTCGGCGTGTACTTTGACCTGCACAGCGACTCGACGTTGCGGATCGGCCACATCAAACGTGCGGCGAAGCTGTTGATTCAGCCGAGGATCATCGGTCTTCCAGATTTGCTGCCCAACATACAACTTGCTGAGATCCAGATGACTGCGATCAAAGGTCAGATCAACCTCGCCGCTGTCCACAGGTTCGTGCAGAGCTTGTCGGCCACGAAACACTTGGAAGACTCGTCCACCCTGTTCGTTACCGCCGAATCGGTCGCCATCAAAGACGACTCCGTCGCCGGCCTGCACGGAATAATCCAGACTGACCGTCACACAGTCGCGAAGTACATTCGAAATTCGCCCCAGCAGGACGCCTCGTTTGGCGGAACTCGTTGCCGGAACCAGCATCTTATGATCGCAACCATTCAGCCAGCCCGGTGAGAATCCTCGGGAAAACGACTGTTCCATCTCTGCGATCTGGCGTCGAGTAAACTCGACGGGCCTTCCGGCCATTGCGGTGTCAATGGCTTCGCGATAGTGGCGAGTAATATTGGCGACGTATTCCGGAGTCTTCAGGCGTCCTTCGATTTTGAAGGAGCGAACTCCGGCATCGATGAGTTCGCGAGTCAGCGAAAACGCCGCCAGATCCTGAGGGCTTAGCAAGTACTTTTGATCGCCGAAGTCACGCAGTTCACCATCACATAAGAGTTCATACGGAAGTCGACAAGCCTGCGCACACTGGCCTCGATTTGCACTGCGGCCTCCGAGTGATTCGCTGGTCAGGCACTGCCCGGAATAGGCCACACACAAAGCCCCGTGAATGAACGCTTCAAGTTCAATGGGCGACCGACTATGAATTTGACGGATCTCATCGATTGAAAGTTCTCGCGGAAGTACGACACGCTCGATGCCAAGTTGTTCCGCGACCGCGATACATTCCGCGCTCGTCAGAGTCATCTGAGTTGACGCATGAATGGCCAGGTCAGGCGTGATCGCTCGAATCATCTTCGCGACGCCAAGGTCCTGAACCAGCACCGCATTCACCGGAGCCAGTGCGAGGCGGCGGATGATGGACTGGAGTCGAGGCAATTCGTCGGAGAACGCCAGTGTGTTGAGAGTCACGTAGCCTTTGACGCCGCGGCGATGCAGAAACTCCATGATCTCACCGATGCGGTTGAGATCAAAGTTCGCGGCACGAGCACGGGCATTGAAGCCGTCATCCAGACCGAAATAGACAGCGTCCGCTCCATTCTCAACCGCCGCGCGAATGCAGTCCCAGTCGCCTGCAGGAGAAAGTAGTTCGGGAGCTTTCATGGTCGGCATGGGCGAGTTGTTGGACATGGGGACCGCAAATAGAAAGCCGAATTGGACGTGGCAAGGAGAATCCCGTCGGCGGAGCGACGGACGTACGGTACACCCGTCGCTGCGCCGACGGGACTTGTCTGGTTTCGCGTCGGATGATACACCCAAATCGCCCCGAGGAGTTTTTGCAATTACAGTGAATGCCGGGAAATCTCAGAAGCTGATGGGGGCGACGTTGTGGAATCGATCCAGGAACAAAATGGCTGACATCGAACTGGGCAGAGAAATCTTGCCGCAATGAAAACGCATTATCCGGCCAACTTCGCCGGTTCTCAATGCGGCAGTTCCTTGTTAACGACATGTTGGGAGATTTGGGAGGTTCTTGTCTTTTTCAGAGCCGAGGCAGGGGCACAAGCCACCTTGAGCCCTCCGGAAGAACCAGAGTAGAGTCCATGCTGAGGGACTCCAGCGTCTAATCGGCGAAAGCGTTGCTTTCGCGTCCAGGCTCTGGCAAGAGCAAGTCCATCGTGCACAGCAAAACGATCCGGAAGCAAAACGATGAATCTTCATTCCCAGAAAAACGTCTCCGCCAAATCTGTGGTGGCCGTGACTATGCTCGCGCTGGGTATTGCCACGCCCGCAATGTTGTCATCCGTTGGGTGCCAGTCGGTTCCTATGACCAACCGCAAACAGCTTCTGGTCACTTCGGTGGAAAAAGAAAATGAGATGGGCCTGACGGCTTATCAGGAAGTGCTGAAATCAGAACCGTTGACGAAGAATGAAAAAGCAACCGAGATGGTTCGTCGAGTCGGCCAACGAATTGCTGATGCGGCGAATCGTCCCGACTTCAAATGGGAATTTAACGTCATCGAATCCGAGACACAGAATGCGTTCTGCCTGCCGGGCGGAAAGGTGGCCATCTACACTGGCATTCTTCCGGTTTGTCAAAATGAAGCGGGACTGGCCGTCGTAATGTCTCACGAGGTTGCTCATGCGATCGCGCGGCACGGCGGCGAACGCATGACCTACCAGACGGCTCAGAATGCCGGCAAAACACTCGGCAGCTACGTTATGCAGAACCAGGATGCGAAGAAGCAGGAGATGGTCCTGACAGCGTATGGTGTTGCCTCCGAGTATGGCGTGATCCTGCCTTACAGCCGAAAGCACGAACTGGAAGCAGACCATATCGGCGTGCTATTGATGGCGAAAGCGGGTTACGATCCCTCCGAAGCCCCGACGTTCTGGGAACGTTTTTCGGGCAGCAAGCAGGGAGCAGCACCGATGGAGTGGATGTCAACTCATCCGGCCGACGCCACTCGTGCCGCTGCTCTTCGCGAACTGATGCCACAGGCCATGAAGGACTATGAGGGGGCGTCTGTTAAATACGGTCTCGGTGATCCTGTCCCTTAACGAGTTGGCCACTATACTGCCTGAATCGCAGGCGTGAATCTGCAGTCCACTACAAGCCCGCCGGCGCTGAAGTCCCTCTGTGATCATTGGTGATTGCATCAGAGCTGACTTCGTTATGCCCCGCAACCCACACTGTGTGCAGGAGTAAATCTGGCAGCAGGCTGGTCATAACCTGGCTTTTGGTCTGCGCCTTGAGACACGGGCCATGCCCTTTGGGAGCCGTTTGTGAGTCATGACGTTGTGCGTCGCATCATTGCGAATGTTGAAAACGCGGTGCTGGGAAAACAGCAGACCATCAAGCTGTCTGTCGTCGCTCTGTTGGCGGGTGGTCACATTCTGCTGGAAGATGCTCCGGGCCTGGGAAAAACGTCTCTGGCTCGAGCCCTCTCGAAAACCCTGGGCTGCAAGTTTGTCCGCATGCAGTTTACGCCCGACCTGTTGCCAAGCGACATTCTCGGTTCCAGTGTGTACCGTCCCGGTACCAGTGACTTCGAATTCCGTCCGGGCCCAATCTTCACGAATATTCTGCTGGCTGACGAAATCAATCGGACCACGCCCAGAAACCAGAGTGCATTGTTGGAGGCGATGAGCGAACGGCAGGTGTCCGTCGATGGGATTACTCATAAGTTACAGGAACCATTTCTGGTCATCGCGACTCAGAATCCCTACGAGTTTGAGGGCACCTATCCACTGCCGGAGAATCAGCTCGATCGATTCATGATGTGCCTGAGTGTGGGTTATCCGGACCGCAAGTCCGAGCTGGAGATTCTGCAGAAGCATCGCACCGGCCAACCTGTTGAGTCTTTAAATGCGGTGACGAATGCCGACGAAGTTTTGCAGCTTCAGAAACAGGTTCAGGCCGTCACCGTGGATACGTCACTGGCCGAATACATGCTGGAGTTGTCTGTCCGGACGCGATCTCACAACGAACTGACACTTGGCGTGAGTACTCGTGGAACTCTGACGTTGTACCGAGCAGCTCAGGCCGTGGCATTCTGCGAAGGACGCAATTACGTGATTCCCGATGATATCAAGCAGATTGTCATCCCCGTGCTGGCTCATAGAATTGTGTGTCGCGGCATCCTGAAGGAAGGCCATCGCCAACGAGCCTCCCAGGTTCTCAAGACTCTGTTGGACAGCGTGTCGGTTCCGTCGTAAGCCACTTGTCTTTCAGCGGCATCCGTCAATCTGTTCAACTCTATTCCAAATACAGACAGCCGTTACTGGCCAGTAGAAGCTGGCAGAAATCGGCCCAGGCTTTGTGCTGACTGTCGGAAGACTCGGCATAAAGTTCCTGCTGCTGCTTGATAAAAGCCAGCGATTCCGCAGCGATGTCGTCTTCACATGGAGAGCCCGTCGCCAGTCCAAACGCCAGCTTGATGCGGTCCTCATCCGAGATCATTGGGGCGCTCAGAATTCGCTTCGCAAAATTGTGACCTCGGCGAACGGCGAATTCTGAATTCAACAGCGTCAGCGACTGCAGAGGCATTGTCGTTACCGGCCGGCGAGTACAATTCACCACCATCATCGGCGCGTCGAAAACGTTCAGCAGACTCAACCCCTGACTGCGTCGTTGTTGTAGATAGATCGAACGACGAAACGCCCCAGGATTGTTTTCTGGAACCAGTACTTCAGCGGCTCCGTTTCGAGTTGTCGCGACGTACGGGCCATCCAGCGACATATCCAGATCACCACTGATGGCCAGTTGAGAATCGCGCACAGCTTCCGCATCCAGACGACGAATCGGAAATCTCCACAGTAGCTTGTTATACGGATCGGCCGAAGTCCCGTCGTTATTCGCAAAGCTGGTTTGCTGAAACACGGCCGACTGCAGAATCAAACGATGCAGTGATTTCAGACTCCAGCCGGAGCGAATGTATTCCTGAGCGAGCCAGTCGAGCAGTGCCGGATGGGTCGGCTCCGCACCGCTCATGCCGAGATTCTCCGGAGTGCTGACCAGACCAGTGCCGAAGTATTGCTGCCAGACTCGATTGACCTGCACACGAGCCATCAATGAGGCTGCTCGAGAACCAGGCTTCGTCACCCAGTTGGCCCAGGCGAGACGACGGCCTGACGAAGGAAATCCGTTCAAGGGGGCAGTGATCTCCAACGGATTTTTTTCATCATTCAAAGCTGAGACCGGCGCAGGCGCTACTTTGTCTTTGGGGTGAGAGTATTCGCCGCGATCAAGCAGAAATACGTCGGGCGGAGAAGGCTCCGTATCAGTCTGCCAGGCAATGCGACCGGGTTCCTGTGCCTGCAGTTTGGGGATCTCATCGGCGACGGTTTTGATTTCATCCTGCCGCTTTTTGAGTTCTGCCTGGAATTGCACCACTGCAGGAGCACTCGGTGATTGAGAATCGACGGCGAACGACGCTTCGACCAGCACGTTGTCGACCTGAAAACTGCGATTGCAGCATAGACCAAATGCAAAGCAACCATTTGGAAGATCTGCTTCGGCAAGCTCTATGGTCTTGCCTTCCGGGAGACCATCAACAAGATGTTGCAGTTGAAACTTGTGATTCGCTCCATGCGTGATGCGGACACCATATGACTTCCCGGCCACATACCCTGCGCTGCCGATATTTCCGGCGTGAGTCGAAGACGGGCCGGGATAATCAACATGCACGGAAGCTCCGCCGGCGGGGTTGCCGTCGATCAGAATATTGCCGCCGGCAACAGTGCTGTTATTGTTGAAATCGTGCAGAGCGATCCCGTAGGCAATTCGCTCGGCCGGCTTCTCGTCGTCTCGCACCTTTGTATCGACCAGCGAAAAGGTCACCTGAATCCACTGACCTTCAACGTCTGGTGTCCAATCGAACGTTTGCTTCGTCGCCAGCCATTTATCGCCAGTCGCGCCACCTTCGACGATCTGTAGCAGACCGTTGGAGTTTAAGGCGGCTGGTAGAAGCTGATCATTCAGATTCGCTGGAGCGGCTGTCAGCAGATTGACCGCAGAAACTCCGGCCGGGCCATCGTCGCCCGTAATCGTGGAACTCCAGTTTTCATTCAGCCGGTCGCCGATGGAAAAATCATCCGAGAAGCGGACAAGCTCCGGCAGGCGATTCTTCGTCGACCAGTCGCGCAGATCATTCTGCAGAACAGTGAGCCGTTCTTTGGCGTCAGTAATTTGCTTCTCCCATGCGTCGTAAACACCGGGGAGATTTGCGTAGACAATTCGCTCGTTGGGTTTCACCCATTTCTCGTGGTTGAATGTCGGGAATAACACAGACTGAAACTGGTAGAAGTCTTTCTGCGTCAATGGCTCAAACTTATGGTCGTGACACTTGGCACATTGAAACGTGAGGCCCAGCAGGGACGATGCGATGATTTGCTGAGAAGACTCCAGAGCTGTGTAGCGGTCGATGCGAACTTCGTCCGGATTGCCATCGCTTTCGCCGGTGCCATCCTGTCCATTTCGCAGGTAGTGAGTTGCGATAAGCTGGTCGATCATCTCGGGGGTAGCGGCTTTGCGATGTTTCTCAGGATCGAATCCGGACAATTCATCTCCGGCAATTTGCTCACGAATAAACTGATCAAACGGCTTGTCCGCGTTGATCGATCGGACGACGTAGTCACGATACTTCCACGCCAGCGGCCGATCAGAGTCGGCATTGAAGTAGCCGTTGGAGTCCGCGTAGCCAGCGGCATCAAGCCAATGTCGTCCCCAACGAACACCGTACTGCTCGGAGCTCAGGTAGCGTTCAACCATATTGTTAAACGCTTCGGCGGATTCGTCGGCGAGGAAAGTGTCGATCTCTGTGGGAGTCGGCGGCAATCCCGTCAGGATAAAACTTACGCGACGAATCAAGGTGCGTCGATTGGCAGCAGGACTGATTCGGAGACCAACCCTTTCCAGTTCGAACTGAATGAATTGGTCGATCGGGGTGCGACAAATGTCCGACTGCTTGACCTGTGGAGGCTCTGCAGGCTGCAACCGAGTAAACGCCCAGTGCTCATCCCGCTTCATGAATTCGGCTTCAGCCTCGTTCGCTGGAAGTCCCGGGGCCCCGTCGGCTATCCAGCGTTCCAAAATCCGCTTCTCGGAATCGGACAGAGGATTCTCCGGGGGCATTTCATTCTTCTGAACTCGAGTCAGAAGTGAGCTTGTTTCCGCATGCCCCGGGATCACGACCGCACCGGATTCACCTCCCTGAAAGATTCTTACTGCCGAATGCAGTTGCAGGCCTGCTTCCTTCTTAGAAACTCCGTGGCACTTAATACAGTGACGTTTCAGCAGCGGCATGACTTCAGATTTAAACGATTCGTCGCGCGAACGATCTTGCTTTGTGAACTGCTCGGATGACTTACCACTCTGAGATTGCTCATCCGCCAATGCCTCGTCACCGCACAGCATCAGAAACAAGAGGCCGAGAATGCTCATGGGAGCTCCGGAAGGCGGGAAGGACGAAATCGTATACGGCAGGGCCGCCAAGGATACCAGGGAAAACGCCATTCGCAAATTGAAATAGGGCAGGAGAGATTTTCGGAGCATCCCACTGGACCATGACCGCACAGAACTGAACGCCAATCAGCAGAGAGTCTCTTGTCGCATTTCGAAAGTGATGAGCACATAGGGCCATCCATCTGAAATTGATAAACCTGGTGCACATTGATGTTACGTTGCGCACCTTGTTCAGGCAGTTGCCGGGGCCGACGATCGGGACTTGCGGCGAGCTTCGGGGAAGTCCTGCCGGGATTGGGGAAGGCTGGCCTCATTGCGAGAACGCTTCCGAAAATTCCTGATGAAGTGCACCCAAGTTCCAGCAGTACATTCGAGGCGTTCCAGAATCGGAGGACACTCAGCCGGAATCGCTTCCATCTTATCTTTGCGAATGTGCCGGCCCGTCCTGTCAGGCAGCCTTAGATACCGATCCAGAATCATTGAGAGGCAACCTTTGTTGATGGAGCGGCGAGTCGTCTGTTTCTCCCGAACCTTTTTTCGTGCTGGAACCTGTGCAGGTGGAGCCCGCCCTCGTTCTCCCTGTGCTCAATGCGAACATCCTGGGCATCCGTAGTCGAAACGTTCACCGCGGACGCTCGATCCTCAATCCGCTCTTTTAAGCTCGTGATGTGTCAATACAGGTGGGTGGCACAGTTTCTTGCA
>CANHVD010000057.1 GCA_947463775.1 Planctomycetaceae bacterium
AACAAGTTCAAAACCAGTTGACGGAGAGTACGATTTATGAGTCCTGTGATTACCGCCGTTCATGCCCGTGAAATTCTGGACAGCCGAGGCAATCCGACGGTTGAAGTTGATATTCTTCTGGAAGACGGCACCATCGGTCGTGCCGCAGTACCAAGCGGTGCCAGCACCGGTGCTCACGAAGCATGCGAACTGCGCGACGTTGAAAACAAGTCTCGCTTTCTCGGCAAGGGCGTTCTGCAGGCTGTCGAAAACGTCAACGACGAGATCGCTGATGTTCTGATCGACATGGACTGCACTGATCAGGCTGGTATTGACCAGGCCATGATTGACGCCGACGGAACTCCGAACAAGTCACGACTCGGTGCGAACGCGATTCTGGCGTGCTCTCTTGCGTCTGCTCACGCTGCTGCATCGATTTCAGGTCTGCCACTGTTCCGTTATCTCGGCGGTGTTGGAGCCAACTGCCTGCCAGCCCCGATGATGAACATCATCAACGGTGGTGCTCATGCCAACAACGGCATCGACATTCAGGAATTCATGGTCATGCCTCTCGGCTTCGACTCATTCAGCGAAGCGCTGCGAGCGGGCACCGAGATCTTCCATAACCTGAAGAAGGTTCTCGCGGCTAAGGGCCTCAGCACGGCTGTCGGTGACGAAGGCGGATTCGCTCCGGACCTGAAGACCAACGAAGAAGCTCTGCAGGTCATCATGACTGCAATCGAGAACGCCGGATATACACCGGGCGAACAGGTTCAGATTGCTCTCGACTGTGCCGCGACTGAATTCTTCGACTCCAAGACCGGCCTGTATAAGATTGACGGCAAAACCATTGATGCCGACGGCATGGTTGGATTGCTGGAATCATGGGCCGACAAGTATCCCGTCTGCTCAATTGAAGACGGATGTTCTGAAGATGACTGGGACGGATGGAAGAAGCTGACCGATAAGTTGGGTGATCGGCTGCAGCTTGTGGGCGACGACCTGTTCGTAACCAACGTGTCTCGACTGACACAGGGGATCGATAAAGGCATCGCAAACAGCATTCTCGTTAAGGTCAACCAGATCGGCACACTCACTGAAACGATTCAGGCTGTGCAGATGGCTTACCGCAACGGGTACACTGCGGTCATGAGCCATCGATCCGGCGAAACCGAAGACACCACGATTGCCGACCTGGCCGTGGCGCTGCGAACTGGCCAGATCAAGACGGGATCTGCCAGCCGAACGGACCGAATCTGCAAGTACAACCAGTTGCTCCGCATCGAAGAGATGCTGGGTGATTCCGCAACTTTTGGCGGCACGATCTGATCGCTGAGTGATCGGTTCGTGAGAAGCGAACCATCATGGCGAAAGTTGAGCTGATCGAAACTTCCGAACCGACCACTGCGGAACCAGCCCCGGTTTCTCAGTCCGTCGGTTCGTTTTTTATGTCGGTCAGTTTCTGGTTAACGCTAACAGTGGCTGGAATCATGTACGCCGCTGTCGCGCTGTCCCCCAAGTTTGCGGCCTGGATCAATGTTCGTCAGCAGTACGTGACCAATGCCACGAAACTGACGCAACTGGAAGATGAAGTCGACTATCTGGAACGAGTCGCGGAAGCACTCAAAACGGATCCCGAATTCGCAAAACGGCTGATTCGAGCCAACCAGAATCCCGGCGCGCAGGGAGCCGAATTTATCCCCGTTTCCAAAGGACTGCTGTTTGGCGGAGCGGAAACAAAAGAGTACACGGCGCCTCAGGTCATTCAGCCGGCGTTTGCCAAAGTCGTTTTTCACCTGGCTAGTCATGAGCAGCATCGAAGCTGGCTGCTGGCCGGCTCTGCTGGCTTAACGCTGCTGGCCTTTACCCTGCTGAATGATGCAGGGGTCGGAATGGTTCAATCGGCATTGGCCACCGTGTGCCGGTTATTTTCGTGGCTGACAGCTCGCTATCGCAAACCATCCGTGCCCGCAGTAGAGGTGGAAGCGCCGGCTGAAATCAAAGCATGAGCGGGCTTCTGTTAACCAGGATCTAACTTCCATGCTTGAAGTGACGCGTCTGTATCCTTCAGACTGGAACTGCATGAACCGATCGAGACATTAGCATCTGTAACGACGCACGCAGGTTTCTCACCAGAGTTTCTGGAATTGAGGATTTCGACAGGGCTGGAAGCCCGAAACATCCTCTGCCGGTGGCGTAAGCCACCGGAACTTGAGCAACACTGTCGCTAAGGCCTGAAGGGCCGAAACAGGCAACCATGTGTCGGCCTTTCAGGCCTCATGTTCATCTGGTCTCGTTCCGGTGGCTCACGCCACCGGCAAGGGTTTTGTCGACCCTCCGGGCCTGAATCGCACACTTAATTAACGCCAGCGGCGGTCGTCGCTGCTTTTGAGAAAACACCCCATCAAAAACATGTTCAAAGCCCCTTCCTCGGGAATCCGGTAGTCCGGCATTGAGTTGTTAACGCCATAACTGCGGTGCGGTCTATAATCACCGACACTGCAACCGCAGAACGATGCACGGAGCTTCCCTGCGTCTTAGGGACTGGTTAAGAACTCAGGAGCCGAATCATGTCAGAACAATTGGATTCTTTGCACCACGTAGCGATCGTTGTTGACGATATCGCGAAGGCCATTGATTGGTACAAGTCTGAATTCAAATGTGAAGTGGCTTATCAGGATGCAACGTGGGGGTTCCTGAAGTTTGCGAATGCTCACCTCGCACTTGTCCTGCCGAGCCAGCACCCGGCTCATGTTGCATTCGTATCAGAGAAAGCCACGGTTCATCCGGGCCTCAAGGGCCATCGTGATGGAACTCGCTCTGTCTACATCAGCGACACGGCCGGAAACGCTGTTGAACTGATGGACCCGACAAGCCTGTAAGCGTGCGTCGCTAGCGGAGTGTTGATTGAGTCGTTTAACGGCAAGCCGTAGACGTTGCTGCTGGATTTCGTCTACGCCTACGGCTCGCCGTTAAACGAGAGCTATCAATACGCGATTAAATCAACATCCCGCTAGCCGCCAGTGCCTGAAGCTATTTCTGATTTTCGTCACTGGTGGCAGCTTCATTCCGCTCGTTCAGTTTGTGCAATGCGGTTGTTGTTGGCCGAACCGAGTGGAGTAAATTCCGACCTTGTCTCCCGACCACGGAGTTGGATGCTGGCTGAAGCCCGCACTACGAACGGGACAGTGGCGTTTGATCTGGAGCTGGGCCGAATCCGCGAAGTCTCTGGTATTGCTCGGCCTGCGGAGTTATCGTTTTCCTGTTGATGCTGTTCTCAAGACGCATGTGGCCGGTGAAATGCTGGCTGCATGCGTGACAGTCACGCCGGAGACGTCTCGTGATCCGCCCTCAAATTCCCGCCATTGCTTGCATACTTCTCTTCCAAACTTTCGCCGCGTTCGCTGACGATTTGCCGCCAGCCGTCGAGCGAAAAATTGATTTCGTTCAGGATGTGCTGCCACTCCTGAAGGACCGTTGCTGGTCGTGCCATGCCGGCGAGAAGCAGGAGTCCGGACTACGCCTGGACCGCCGCGATCTGGTGATGATTGGTGGTGATCTTGGCAAGATTCTGGAACCCGGCAAGAGTGATTCCAGTCGACTGATTCACTATGTGAATGGCACCGATCCCGACCACGTCATGCCGCCGGAAGGGGATCGTCTGACAAAAGAACAGATCGGCATCCTGAGGGCGTGGATTGATCAGGGATGCGAATGGCCGGAATCAGCGAACATCTCCACCGAGAAGAATTCTCACTGGGCTTATCAGCCGCTCAAATCAGAAACATCCCCCGTCGTTAAAGATCAGAGCTGGCCGCGAAATGAGATCGATCATTTTGTGTTGGCTGAACTGGAGCGGCGAGACATCAAGCCATCCCCGGAAGCGGATCGGTACACGCTGATTCGTCGCTTGTCGCTCGATCTGACCGGGCTGTTGCCGACGATCGAGGAGGTTGATTCGTTCGCCAATGATGCGACTCCGGACGCTTACGGCAAGCTGGTTGATCGGCTCCTCGCCTCACCGCATTTCGGTGAACGTTGGGGACGTCACTGGCTCGACATGGCTCGCTATGCGGACTCCGATGGATATGAGAAGGATAATCCACGTCCCGATGCTTACCGCTGGCGCGACTGGGTGATTGAGGCGATCAATGCGGATATGCCGTTCGATCAGTTTACGATCGAACAGCTCGCCGGAGACCTTTTGCCTGATGCGACTCCGATGCAAAGGCTGGCGACCGCGTTTCATCGCCAGACGCTGACGAATACCGAGGGCGGAACTGATCAGGAACAATTTCGCGTCGAGGCCTGTTTTGATCGGACGGAAACCACAGGCGCTGTCTGGTTGGGACTGACCGTCGGGTGTGCTCGATGTCATTCGCATAAGTATGACGCGATTAGTCAGCGAGAATACTATCAGTTGTTCTCGGTCTTCAATAACGGCGATGAATCAACAACGACGGTACCAAAGTCTGAAGCGGACGTCGTGGCTTATGCCGGTCTGAAGGCTGCGTATGATGAGAAGCTCAAGACCCCGACATCGCAGTTGATGGAAGCGCAGATCGCTCACGGCGCTGAGTTCACGAAATGGCAGCAAGCCACGTTAGATCAATTGAATACCGCCGCCTCAGATCCCGTCACGTTTCATGTGTTGAAACAGCCCGCGTACAGCAGTGAAGCCGGGATTGTGTTTGAACAGCAAAAAGGCGGCGTTGTTCTTGTCAGCGGCGAAAATCCAGAACGAGCCATCTACACGCTGACCGGCCAATCAGACGTGAACGGCGTCAAGGGAATTCGTCTGGATGTCTTTCCGGACAAGTCTCTTCCAGCAAATGGTCCGGGGCGAGTTGCTCACGGTAATTTTGTGCTGAGCGAACTGACGATGGAGGTCGCTTCAAAGCCGGACTTCTCCGATGCTCAGCGGATTGAATTCGCAACCGCCAAGGCCGACTTTGAACAGGCCGATCGTCCATGGGCTGCAAAGAATGTGCTCGATGGAGACGATACATCCGGATGGGCGATTGCTCCGGAATATGGCAAGAAGCATTGGCTGACAGCAACTTTGAAACAGCCGCTCGATCTGACCAGCAAAAGTTATGTTCGCGTTCGATTGAGTCATCAATACGGTCAGCAGCATACGATTGGTCGGTTCAAGCTTTCGTTGCAGACAGGAACCGAACCAGATGCCGTCGTTCCCGAAAATATCATCAAGGCGCTGACGGCGTCCGAAGAGCAGCGAACCGAGGAACAACGACAGCTATTGCAGGACTATTTCAATCGGCAGACGTCTCCTCTGAAGGAACTAGTCACGCAGATTGATGAACTGAAGAAACAGGAACCGCCGAAGCCCGAGTTGTCTGTTCGCATTGTTGTCCAGAGAACTCAGAACCCGCGAAAAACGCATGTGCTGCGCCGGGGCGAGTTTTTAGATCCGCTGACGGAACTGGAAGTGCAGCCCGCGGGACTTGCGACGCTCCCGGCGTTCAGTCTGCGTGAAAATAACGCCATGGGTGATCGGCTGGATCTGGCCCGCTGGCTGGTGTCGACGGAGAATCCGCTGACTCCGCGCGTGACGGCCAATCACATCTGGCGGCTTTTGTTTGGGCACGGAATTGTTCGTACCGCGAATGATTTTGGGGTTCGAGGCGAAAAGCCAACTCACCCGGAATTGCTGGACTGGCTGGCTGCTGATCTCATGTCCGGCTCGGGTACTCAGCAAGCCTGGTCGCGGAAGGCATTGATTCGCCGCATTGTGATGTCGGCTACGTATCGTCAGGCTTCCAAACATCGCACGGAACTCCGCGATGTAGATCCGCAAAATTTATTGCTGGCACGACAGAATCGCATACGTGTTGAAGGTGAGATTGTGCGTGACATCAGTCTGGATGTTTCTGGACTGTTGTCCCACAAGATTGGTGGCCCAAGCGTTTATCCTCCATTGCCGCCGGGCATTGCCGAATTGAGTTATGCCGGGAATTTTCAGTGGGCTGAATCGCAGGGCGAAGATCGATATCGCCGCGGCATGTACACATTCTTCAAACGAACATCACCGCACCCAAACCTGATTACGTTCGACTGTCCCGATGCTAACAGCACCTGTATTGAACGGCAGTTGTCAAATACGCCGCTACAGGCTCTGACTTCGTTGAACAATGAAACGTTTGCAGAAACAGCACGAGCGTTCGCCAGAAGGTTGCTGTCGACTGATGCTGCGGACGATGCAGCTCGCTTGTCATACGCAATGCGTCTATGTGTGGCTCGAAGTATCACACCGGAGGAGCACGTTCAGTTGCAGGCTCTGCTCGATGATTCCAAAGCTTGGTACGCCGCGCATCCAGATCAGGCGGGACAGTTGATCGGCAAAGAGGCAGTCTCCGGAGTGCCATCGGAAACAGCGGCCGCCTGGGTCTCCGTGGCTCGAGTTCTCCTGAATCTTGATGAGTTCATTACGAGAGAATGACAGGAAATCCCATGTTCGCATCGGCACAACATGCACGCCGTCAGTTTCTGACATCATCCGCCAGCGGTCTCGGCCTCGCCGCGCTGGGTTCGATGCTGACGCAGGACGGACTGCTGAATCAGGCAACGGCTGCATCGCGTGAATCCGTGGTGAATCACGTCACGTCGAATCTGCATCATTTTGCTCCAAAGGCAAAGAGCTGCATTTTCCTGTTTCAGGCCGGCGCGCCGTCGCATCTGGACTTGTTCGATCCGAAGCCCAAATTGAATGAGCTTGATGGCAAGCCATTACCAGCCGACATGCTGGAGAAAGTCCGCTTTGCATTCATTAAGAAGGAATCCGCCGTTCTGCTCGGGTCCCCTCGCCGCTGGCGCAAGCATGGTGAATGCGGGATGGATTTCAGTGACTTCGTGCCGAACATTGCGTCGTGTGCTGACGACATTCTGATGATCCGTTCGCTGCATTCGGAGCAGTTCAACCATCATCCCGGGCAGTTGTTGCTGAGCTGCGGGCGAGCAACTTTCGGGCTGCCGACGATGGGAAGCTGGCTGACTTATGGTTTGGGTACGGAATCTCAGAACCTGCCAGGCTATGTGGTGCTGACCAGCGGTCGCGGCTCCAGCGGCGGGGCGTCATTGTGGTCCAGCGGATTTCTGCCTTCTCATTATGCGGGCGTGCTCTTCAGAAATCAGGGCGAGCCGGTTCTGAATCTGGCCAACCCGGCCGGGCTCAGCAACGAACAGCAGCGACGCGGCCTGGATGCTCTGAGAGCCATGAATCAGGATCGACTCGAGGAGATGGGAGATCCTGAAATTGCCAGCCGCATCGCCAGCTATGAACTCGCATTCCGCATGCAGTCGGCAGCTCCCGAGTTGATTGATCTCAGTGGAGAAACGGCCTCGACTCAGGAAGCATACGGCGTCGGGAGAGCTCAACATCCTCAAGCCACCGGCCGCGGCAACGTGGCCGACGCACATTTGTCGTTTGCTCGCAATTGTCTGCTCGCACGACGAATGGTGGAACGAGGAGTTCGGTTCGTCAATGTGATTTATGAAGCCTGGGATCAGCACAGTAATCTCGAGGCTGACCTGCGATATAACGCGTGGGTGGTGGATCAGCCGATTGCGGCATTGATCAAGGATTTAAAGCAGCGAGGACTCTTTGACAGCACGCTCATCGTCTGGGGGGCGGAGTTTGGACGCACGCCACTGGGGGAAAACCGTACCGGTCGAGAAGCCAATACCGGTCGCGATCATCATCCGTTCGCGTTTTCACTGTGGATGGCTGGCGGCGGAGTCAAAGGCGGGCAGACCTATGGAGCCTCTGATGAGATTGGCTGGGGCGTAGCTCAGGATCCGGTTCACATTAATGACTTCCACGCCACAATGCTGCACTTGTTTGGTCTCGACCATCTTAAGCTAACCCATCGTTTTCAAGGACGAGATTTCCGTCTCACGGACGTAGCCGGCAAAGTCATCCAAAAGTGGCTGGCCTGATTGGCCTCGCGACAATGCGTCTCTGCGATCATGTTCAATGAGATGTCGGGTAAACAGGTTGGGGTGGCCGTTCTTTTGCCGGCGGACAAGCGAAAAGAATGAAGTGTGCGACGCCTGTTTGAGTGAAAGCTCTTCGGCTGGTCGAGATTGTGGCGATGGTTGGCGGAGTTTGATTTCGAAGTATTTGCGGAGCGGTCTGAGGTAAAGACTTCTCGTGGGATGGACTTCAATCAAACTCCGAGCACACGCCTTAGGTAATTCACGGCGGGGCAGAGGTCCTTGTGGTTCGATACACCGAGCCTTCGCGTTTCTTGAAATTCATCACTACCGGCTCTGCGCAATTTCAGCGGCCACAAACGCAAAAACCCCGGGGAAACTGTTAAAACAATTTTCCCGGGGTTTTAAAGATAGCGGCGGCCGGACTTGAACCGGCGACACCCGGCTTATGAAGCCGGTGCTCTAACCAACTGAGCTACGCCGCCAAATTGCTGAACACTGCTTCGGCATTGAGATGATAATCTCTGGTGCCAAATTTGCCGGAATTCGAGTTCCTGTGTATCCATAGGACACAGACAGGATCGTGGAGTTCGCGAGCGAAAGAGTTTAGCAGAAACCGCCGGGCCGACAACCGTCTGGAATCAATTTGCCGAGCAATGCGAATGGGTGTGCGGTGGCGTTTCGATTTCGATGCTCCGAGTGAAAACGACCGGAGCAGTTTTCAGGTTGAATCGGGTATTCTGGTCGACGGGAAATTTCCCGGGACGGTTTCATTGTCGGACTCACGCGGCCTTCGTGTTCCGGCATGGACCACAGTCATACCTTACTCATCGGAGCGGCGGTTTTTGCCTGTTCAGTTTGTCAAGAAAAGCTTACGCAAACGGAACGAGAAACTCTGACGGTCGTTCAGGTTGTTCGGTGTGCAATCAGACAAACGGTTCGGAGGGCATTCGGCCCTACCCCGAACGGTCAAGTCTTGTAAACGTGGTCGACGAAGAGAGGTACAGGTTTGTGCGTCTCTCGTGCGCTCACGTTTCACTCAGTTAGAACAGTCGAGGTAGAGGCAATGAAAAGGCTCATGCTGGGAGCCGCTGCTGCAGTTACCGTACTGCTGAACAGCGGTGTGTTGATGGCCGGACTACTCGGAAAGGGTGGTTACTCCGGTTGTGCAACATCCGCTTGTTCACCATGCGGAGATTTTGTCGCAGCTCGGTGCGGTAACGGCCCGCAATGTCAGATGGTTCAGGAAACGATTTGGGAGCCTCAGCAGTATACCTGCATGAAGACTGTGTACGATCAGTGCACTGAGTCTATCCCGGTCACCTGTACCAAGAACGTATATGAAACATGCTACCGTGATGAGTGCTACACGGTTTGCAAGCCGGTCTACACGACCTGCTACAAGACCTGCACTTACAACGTCTGCAAGCCGGTTTACACAACCTGCTACCGAGACGTCACCTGCCGCGTTCGCAAGCCAGTCTATCAGACATGCTACCGTGAATGCTGCTACACCGTCTGCAAGCCGGTTTATCAGACATGCTACCGCACTGTCTGTTACAACGTCTGCAAGCCGGTATACCAGACATGCTACAAAGATGTCTGCTGCACCACTTACAAGACCGAATCCGAAACTTGCTACAAGGACGTGTGCTACACCGTCTGCAAGCCAGTTACGGAATCTCACACGGTCGACGTATGCTGTGGTGACTGGGTTACAGAAACGAAATGCATTCCTGGTCCGATCGTAAAGAAGTGTGTTGTTGATCCTTGCAACCCATGCTGCACAAAGACGGTTTGCGTTCAGTGCCCATCACGCACTGTAACCTGCCGCAAGTGGGTTCCAAAGGTTGTCCAGAAAACTGTAACTTGCACTCGGATGGTTCCGGAAGTCTGCCACAAGCAGGTTCCTTACACCGTCTGCCGTCAGGTTCCTGTGACAACAACGAAGAAGGTTCCTTACACAACCTGCACTTTCGTTCAGGAGACATGCACCAAGCAGGTTCCTTACACAACCTGCACAATGACACAGCAGACCTGCACGAAGAAGATTCCTTACACGACCTGCAGCTGGACTGAACAGTGCATTACTCGCCGAGTTCCTTACACAACCTGCAAGATGGTTACAGAATGCTGCACAAAGCAGATTCCTTACACCGTCTGCAAAATGGAACAACACACCTGCACTCGCAAAGTTCCTTACACTGTTTGCCGTCAGGTTTGTGAAACACGCACTGTGACCCGTACAAAGTGCGTTCCTCGTCAGGTTTGCGTCACGATGACTCGCTGCGTACCACGAGTTGTCTGCCGACCAGTTCAGACCTGCTGCGACCCATGCTCCGGTAACGGTGCTTGTGGTAATGCCGGATGCGGAACAGGTGCTGCTTGCGGCGAAACTGCAATCGCACCAGTAGCCGAACCAGCCGCTGCTGCTCCTGTTGAAGCTGCTCCGGTTGCTCAGTAAGTGAAACCAGAACTTGATCGCTTGATGATTTCCAGTGGAGGGTGGTTCAAAGGAGTTGATATCCAGCAGTCACTCGTGTGAATTGTCTGGGCCACTGAATGACAACAAACGAGAAGGGGACCGTGATTCACGGTCCCCTTTTTGCGTTGAGAGAATTGGAGCAGCTGCAGAAGTTCGGTGTTGTCCAGTCTTCGGCAGATGTTGCCGATGCAGGATCGCGAATCGGAAAGCCGCATGAGTCAACCGCAAGATGTTTAGCGGTTGTGTCGATAACACCAGTGTCTCCGTTGAATCAAACTTTCTCACGGCAGCGCTAATCGATGGACCATGCTCAGGAAAATCTCGAACTCCGCCAGCGAATCAAGGTGCTCGAAGAAGAGCTGATGCGGGCCCAGCGGCTGAGCTCAGTTGGAGCTCTGGCCTCGTCGATCACTCATGAGTTCAATAACATTCTGACGACGGTCATCAACTACGCCAAAATGGGATTGCGTCACGGGGATGAGGCGACTCGCACCAAGTCCTTCGATCGCATTCTGTCCGCCGGGCAACGTGCCGCAAAGATCACGACTGGAATGTTGGCTTATGCTCGCAATTCCAGCGATCGCATTGAACCGGCCGATCTGAAACGCCTGCTGGATGATGTTCTTTCGCTGGTCCAGAAGGATCTGCAGATGCATCGCATCGGCGTCGACCTGATGGCTCCGTCGAGCGTTTGGGCGATGGCCAATGCCAGCCAGATTCAGCAGTTGCTGATGAATCTGATTGTGAATGCTCGTCAGGCGATGTCAGAGAACGGTCGCCTGAAGCTCATCGTGCGAGACAACAAGGCTGAAGGCTGGGCGGAAGTGATTGTCAGCGATACCGGTTGCGGGATTCCGCACGACAAACTGCCGCATATCTTTGACTCGTTCTACACGACAAAGCAGCCCGATGCTCGAGGACAGGGCGGCACAGGCTTAGGGCTGGCTCTCTGTCGACGCATCGTGGAAGCTCACCAGGGCCGCATCCGTGTTGAAAGCGAAATCGGAAAAGGCACCACGTTTACGCTGAAACTGCCACGATCCGAATCACCGGCTGGCTTCATCGACACTTCTGCCGCCTAAACCGGTCGACTTAACCCTTCGCTCTGCACAGGTGCTTTCGGGAATTCAATTTCCGAATTCGTCAAACCGTTTGATCGCAGATCCGATGCCGAAACGACGTCGACCCTGATGAATGCAACTCAGGGATCTGCTGTGTCGAATGCGTTCTTCCGGCAATCTCTCGGTTGTATAGCGATCGATTTCTGCCGTGCGCGACTGTTTTGCCTCGAACTCGCTTGGCTGTCGCGGAGTGCTTCCCAACTCCCGAAAAACGGGTAGACTTGCCAGACTGGCTAGATTGCCGTCGCGGGTGGCTCCACGGTTTGGAGACTCCTGCTGCGGTCGTTGGCCACTATTGGCTCGAATCCCCCCTGCTGTTTTCCCCGTCACTGTTCCAACCACGTGAGGTCACGTTGGGGATGTGAGACGGCAGGAGTTGAGCGCTTTACATGTGGTCCAAAGAATCCACAAAGCGACTTGTCACGCCTATGATTGACGAGTCACTGGTTGGCAGGACCACAGTGAGGATTCACAACTCTAAAAAACTGGTCAATCACGGAGCAATATTCTTCGGCGGTTGGCGCTTTCGAGCAACGGTAACGAAGTCCTGAGATCATGAACTAAGAAGTAGAGCGAGAAAGGCCCCCAATGCTCAGACAATTGTTGCAACTTCGAAATCTGGCCTTGTCAGCGTTGCTGGCGACTGCTGGTTCAGGCCTGATGGCTCAGGAAGGCCAGCAGCCGGACTTCCCACCTGCTGATAAAGTGCTGGAGGGATATGAGAAGGTCGTCACCAAGGCCAACATCAAGCCGATGTATACGCTCTGGACTCGTCAGAAAGACGGCCAGATGTTTGCCGAACTGCCTCGCGGTTTTGGCCAGAAGAAATATTTTGTCGCAACCACAGTCGCCAGCGGTGAAGACTACGCCGGACTGCAGGCCGGTGACATCTACGTCTACTGGCGACAATACGACAAGCGTCTGGCTCTGATGACTCCCAACGTCTCTATCCGCGCGGATGGTGATCGTGAAGCAGCCTCGTCTGTGGAACGCCTTTTCACAGACCGAGTGATCATGGAAGTGCCGATCGTCGCGATGGGCCCCGGTGGCGGCCCGATCATTGACATGGACTCGATGCTGCTCAGCAATCCGGCGAGCAGTTCGATTGCGCCAGCGGGCGTGAATTTGGGGCTCGCAATGCGCGGGATCTACTCGATCAAGACCGCGAAGGCTTTCGAAAACAACATCGAGATCTCCTTCGAAGTCCCGTCGTCCGACAATAACGTTCTGAAGGTGCTGCACTATTCGATCAGTGATATTCCGGACAACACCGGTTATCAGCCTCGAGTCGCCGACAGCCGCGTAGGATTCTTCACCACGTCGTATGTCGATTTGGCGAAATACAATGACCGCGAAACACATATTCGCTATGTGAATCGCTGGCATTTGGAGAAGGCCGATCCAAAGCTGCAATTGAGCCCTCCCAAGAATCCGATTGTATTCTACATCGAACACACAACTCCGGTGCGTTATCGCCGTTGGGTGCGCGACGGGATCGTGTCCTGGAATGCAGCGTTTGAAAAGATTGGCATCGCCAATGCGATCGAAGTCTACTATCAGGACGCCACAACGAACGCCCACATGGACAAGGATCCGGAAGACGTTCAGTACAATTTTGTACGCTGGTTGAACAATGACGTTGGGACCGCAATCGGCCCAAGCCGCGTTCATCCTTTGACTGGTCAGATTCTGGATGCCGACATCATTCTGACTGACGGCTGGATTCGACACTATCAGAAGCAGTTTGCTGAAGCTCTGCCAAAAATCGCAATGGAAGGTTACGGACCGGACACGCTGGCCTGGCTGGCTGATCATCCGGAATGGGATCCACGAGTTCGTCTCGCTCCGCCCTCAATGCGACGAAGTGTCATGGACAGGATCGCCGAGCAGGCTGCAATGCCTTACGCCGGTCATCCTCTGGCTTCTGCCGATCCACGCATGATGGGGGATCAGGAATTTGATGGCCTGAATCGTCCCAGCCAGACGAATGGTCTGTGCCTTGCCGCTGAAGGCATGTCTTTCGACCTTGCGTTGATGAAAATGACGCTGGAACTTCTGAATGCTCAGGAAGCGGCTCCCGCCGCAGCTGAAGGTGAGAAGAAGGAAGAAAAACCCAAGGAACAGATGCTGGACGGTATGCCGGAGTCATTCGTCGGTCCGCTGATTGCCCACCTGGTGGCTCATGAAGTGGGACATACGCTCGGACTG
This sequence comes from Planctomycetaceae bacterium, assembly GCA_947463775.1. Lineage (GTDB taxonomy): Bacteria > Planctomycetota > Planctomycetia > Planctomycetales > Planctomycetaceae > SXXK01. The sequence continues at coordinate 13,747 of CANHVD010000057.1, forward strand.
CGTCACAACTTCAAGGCTTCCAGTGTCTACACTCTGGCTCAGGTCAACAGTGATGAGCTGAAGGGCAAGAAGCAGCTGGCCGGTTCGGTCATGGATTACATCGGAACCAACATTCGTCTGGATTCCGGCGCAATTCAGGGCGACTACAGCATGACCGGAGTTGGTCCTTATGACATGTGGGCGATCGAGTACGGTTACACCTTTGGAGACCTGAAGCCGATTCTGGCTCGTGTTGCTGAACCAGAACTGGTTTATGCAACCGACGAAGACACCGGTGGCCCGGATCCTCTGGCTCGCCGTTACGACTTCACGAAGAATCCGCTTGAGTATGCAGAAGAGCAGACTCGTCTTGCGGCCCATCACCGTGCACGCCTGCTGTCCGACTTTATCAAAGACGGCGATAGCTGGGATCGAGTTCGCTACGGTTACGAAATGATCCTGTCGTTGCAGACGCGATCCACTTCGATGATGGCCAACTGGATTGGCGGGGCTCATGTGAATCGTGACAAGAAGGGCGACCCGAACGGCCGTAAACCGATCGAAGTTGTTCCGGCTGACACTCAGCGAAAAGCGCTGGGATTCGTGATCACAAACACTTTCAGAGACGAAGCCTTCGGTTTGTCTCCGGAACTGGTGACCGCGATGGGGCTTGATAAGTGGTACGATGACTCCAGCTCCATGATGGAAGAAACCACCTGGCCAATTCATGATCGTATCATGGGGATCCAGGCAAGTGCTCTGACCAGCCTGATGAATCCTTCGACGCTGAAACGAGTTTACGACAATGAATTCCGCGTTCCGGCTGATCAGGATTCCTTCACACTGCCAGAACTTCTGAACACCGTAACGGCCGGTATCTGGTCAGAGCTGGATGTGAAAGCGGAAGGCGAATACAGCCCTCGCAAGCCTCTGATCTCCAGCCTGCGTCGTAACCTGCAGCGAGAACACCTGGAGCGTCTGATTGATCTGACGCTGCCTGGGAATGCTCAGGGAGCCGCGGGACGAACGATCTCAACTCTGGCCAGTGAACAACTGCGACAGATTGTGAAGAAGATTGAGGCGGCTCAGGCTGCCTCAGCCGACAAGCATGATGCTTACACGACCGCGCATCTGTCTCAGTGCAAGGACCGAATTACCAAGGCTTTGGATGCGGACTACATTCTGAATCCAAGTCGAGGCGGTTCAAGCGGTGGCGGCCTGCGAATTATTCTGGGTAAGGAGCAAATGGAGCAGGCTCCGTAGTGCTCGGTCAACAATGCTGTGATGTATGCAGCCCGGATCGAGCGGAGCGAGTTCCGGCCTGTTACAGGTTGCTTCCTAATCGCCGGAGCTCGCTGTATTTCCGGCTGAAACAAGTGGGGGCTGTGACGGTGTGCCGGCGTTCGCTAAGGCTCACTTGTCACACCCTACACAGGTAATTGGGATTCGTAGGGTGTGACAAGTTCGCGCCAGCGAGCGTAGGCACACCACTCACTGAGATTGTTTCGTACCATTTTTTCGGCCCGGTCTTCTTCTGAAGGCCGGGCTTTTTTGTTGGCATCTGATAAGGTTGACCGGCTACGAGATGCCAAACAACCGGCAAATCTTAGCCCACAGCTTTGCAAACCGGCCTGGATTCAGAACCTGCTCAGTCCACGTCTTTCGCGACGACGTGAAGTTGCCCCACGCGAGATCGACGTAAGGACCATAAGTGTCTCGAACGGAACTCCAAAGTCCGTTCTTGTGGATGTCACTCAGGGCCGAAACATAGTGCCCAAAGATGTTGCGATTCACGATTTTTCCAGCAACAAACAAGCCGGTCAGGCTGCCTTGTGTCGCGGTC
>CANHVD010000058.1 GCA_947463775.1 Planctomycetaceae bacterium
TCTCCCCTTACCAGCTTGTCTGGTACGAGCGGAAGATCTGTCATTTAACAGGCCCCCTGCTGGCTCGCCCAGCAGGAGCCAACGTTTTACTGTTAGCAAACGTCTTCCCCCGTCACCACCTCCCCGGTTGGCTCGTCCAACCGGAAGGGAAGTTTCATGCGATGCCGACACCAATTTACACTTGAAACTACGCTTCCTGCCGGTCGAGCCGGCGAGGGGAGTCAGGTTGCGTGGTTCGCTTTCTAACTTGAAAGCTTACGCTCATGTCGGGCAAGCCGACATGGGGCGGAGTAGACCGGCCCCCTGCTGGCTTGCCCAGCAGGAGCCAACGTTTTACTGTTAGCAACGTCTTCCCCGTCACCGCCTCCCCGGTTGGCTTGTCCAACCGGAAGGGAAGTTTCAAGCGATGACGACACCAATCTACAACTCCCAACACGTACAGCCTGCATTCCACCTTCGTTACACATGGACAGGATGGCCGACGGATGGGACCCTGTTTCCTAAGCAACCTGATGAACCGTTTTTTCAGGAACTCGATAAGGCGTGGGCAACCGATTGCTTAAAACGCATTTCAACACAGTGGAGTGCTGATCAGATTCAGCTTGCGTTTTCTACAACTGCATCCGTCTCACCCACGCTGTTCGTCGCTCGAGCCAAAGGTCGTCTGCAACATGCACTGCGGCTGGCCGGAACTCCTGTAAAATTCAGCCGCAAGGTTTCGTTTCGTTCGATTGGCGACAATCATTCCGCTGACGTCCAAGCCTACATTACTCAACAGGTCGACAAAGAGCAATTCGTGGATCCTCGATTTGCTGCCATGCTCAACAGGTTTACAGTCATTGATGAGAGCGTCACGCTGGATCAGCCGAGCGAATCGAATAGCGGTCGATATTGGTACAACCTGCATGTTGTTCTGGTTGTTGCTGACCGGGCTCGATTTCGGAATGAGGCCGATTTCGAAAAGCTTGATCGAGCTCTGGCTGGAACGGCAGCAAAGCATGGCTATCAATTGTCCGTTCGCGCATGGATGCCCGATCATGTTCACATGGCTCTGCGAGGCAACATCAACGAAAGTCCCGAGGAGATCGCTTTGGCAATTATGAATAACACAGCTTATGCCATGGGCCAGAATTCGATTTGGCAGCGGGGCTTTTACGCGGGAACGTTCAGCGAATACGATGTCAGGGCCTTGCGTGGCCGAGTTTGAAACTTCGCTTCCTGCCGGTCGAGCCGGCGAGGGGAGTCTGGTTGTTTCGCGGCCGTTTTCTAACTTCAAAACGTGCTCTCATGTCGGACAAGCCGACATGGGGCGTGGCGCCAGAACGACAGCATTAATCAAAGGGTCATCTTGAACTCTGAAGAACACTCCGCCGATCTTCCTGTCTCGCGCATCCTCAAACGCGTGTCTGACGGCGAAGTTCGCGCGGCTGAGGAGTTGTTGCCATTGGTGTATGAGGAGCTTCGGAGACTCGCGGCGGCTCGCATGAAGAATGAAGCCACCGAACATACGCTGCAGCCCACGGCTCTTGTTCATGAAGCTTACCTTCGTCTGCTTCGTAGTGAGCCTCAGTCGTGGGATAATCGACGGCACTTCTTTTCGGCGGCCGCTGAAGCGATGCGGCGAATTCTGATCGAACATGCCCGCAGCCGTGATCGTCTCAAACGTGGTGGCGAGCTGCATCGTGAACCTCTCGTGGACATTGCCATCAGTCCATCCGTTGATCTGTCAGAGATCATCGCGGTGCATGAAGTGCTCGAAGAGTTCGAACGCGAGATGCCGGACAAGGCAGAACTCGTCAAGCTGCGATATTTCGCGGGTCTTGATGAAGCCGCAGCCGCCGAGACCCTGGGGATCTCTCGCCCAACGGCATCACGCTGGTGGACGTTCTCGCGTGCATGGCTGTTCCAGAAGCTATCGGAACGAAAAACTGGAGAGTCGAACCAATAAAAAAGCCCGGCTCGAAGATTTCGAGTCGGGCTTCTTTGATTGATTTATCAGTCACGCCAGACGTCGCACGAATGCGACGGCGAGCAGCGTGATCAGTTGGCTTCCACTGGAACTTCGACAGGAACAATGTTGATGCGTCGACCGTCGCGATCAAACAGGACCTTGCCGTCGATCAGCGCGAACAAAGTGTAATCTTTGCCCATGCCAACGTTGCGTCCTGGATGCCACTTTGTGCCGCACTGGCGAGCCAGGATGTTCCCGGCCACAACAGCTTCGCCACCAAACTTCTTAATCCCCAGTCGCTGTGCTGCTGAATCGCGTCCGTTGCGGCTGGATCCCTGACCCTTCTTATGAGCCATGACTAAATGCTCCTATAGTTCTAAGCGTGCCTGACATCGCAGGCTGTCAGCAAAATGATCGAGAATGTTTTCGTAAGGTCCGAAACGCAGCCCAATTCCTCAGGCCGAACATCGGAAAGGGCGGAGTTTGACGAATCCGCCCTGTTTTTCAAGAGTTCTCTTCAGTTTTCCGGCGATTGCTCGGTTTCTCGTCGAGCATTACGGAGAACAGTATCGAGATCTCGGATGTCCAGTTTCACATTTTTCGGCCGATAAGTCCACATCGGATACCGAATGTCGATTTTCTTGTCGCCGTCAACATCCTCGTCGTCGACCAACTTGAGTTCCTGTTCATCCTGCAGGAACTCGTCGCCGGGACGCTGGAACTTCTGAACAATCACCTTTTCTTCGATCGTGCGATCGTCTGCGGCTCCGGAAATGCGATAGGCATTTGTGAATCCCGACATTGTGACCCGCAGAAAGTCGGCTTTGGGATCAACATTTCGCCACACTGCGACTCCGTAAAATGCCTTCAGCAGGGCATCCGGGTCGCTGGACGGAATTGGCTCACCAATCTCAGAAATCGCTTCGACGCTGTTCAGCAGCTTCAGATTTGATCCGCGACGGCCCATTTCTCTCGCAAAAACTGCGTTTTGAATCTCTACACTGATTTCGTCGGTGTAAGTCTGCAGAACCTTTCCACTATTATCCTGTGTTTCCAGAACAAAACGAGGCATCTGCAGAGGCATCAGAGGCTCTGGGTCCAATACGTTGGATGGATCCAGTTCCGGATCCGCCAGCTTCTTTTCTAAGCCAGCTCGGTCGTCACCAGCCAGTTCTGTGTAATCACGACGAATCACTCGGTAAACCATGTACCGGACCAGTTCTTTCTGAACGTTTCCAGTCTTTGGGTCCTTCAGTTCCAGCCTCATCAAGCGAATGGGCTTGTATTGAACTTCAGCAATCCACAGATCCGGATAACCGGGGCCCAGAATAGGCTCGTCAGCTTTGCGTTCTTTGCTCGTTCCCAACATTTCATCGACTGTCATGGCAATCGAAGAAGTCCGGGAGAAGCCATCCGTCAGGGGGGCTCGCACAACCTGAGCCTCTGCCGAGGCAAGACTTCCGAACACCGCTGCAATTGAAGCGGCTGCCATAAGTCGAAGTGATTTCATGCTTTGCGCCATTGGGCCAACCTTGAGTTGAATCCGGAAAACGAGCGATCAGGCCGGATTCGAAATGCGTCTGTCGACGACAGGCCGCGCGAACCGCCAGCGCTCGGGTTTCACGCAACACTTTGGTTGTTATCGGCGGGGATGTACATCAGTTTTTGCCTGCATCCGCCGATTTGTGCCAATTGTGGTCAGGCTGCGCGGACAGGCAAGTCCATCGCCCCAGGAATTCCTTACATGTCGATCCGTTTTGCCCGCTCTTCGATCTGTTCAAGGCTGAAAAACGCCCCCTCACCTGCCCCGGGGCAGGTGTCGCAGATTTTCTTCCACGATGACGGACTTTCCAGATGCGAGTTCCAGAATGGCCAGGTTCGACATTGGACCGGTCTGGCCTTGTAGACGGTGCAATTTCTGGCCTTTGGGTCAAAAAACGTGCAGTCGCCGTTCGCGAATTCAGTCAGTGAGACTCTCCCGCGGACAATCCGAGTATGAAAAAGGCGGATTTCTCCAATAGGCTTGTCGAGATATTCGGCAATCTCCAGCAGTTCGTCATCCGTGACCCAGACGACTCCCGGGGCACCTGTACAGCAGTCCCCGCATTGAGTACACGTGAACTGCAGCCCATCTTTGAACCAAGGGCCTGGGGTTTCGCCGGACACTGCGTTGCTTGATTCCGTCACTGGTGTTCCTCGAACTGCTTTCGCGATACGAACCTGATGGCTCAGTGTAATCGGACTGCTTCTCCGCGAACCATTTCATCCCCGGGTTTTCGTTATTTTCTCGGTCACCCGGTATTTGGATCCCCTTCCGGTGACCCGAGACGAAAGCGACCACGCCACGAATTCACGGCGAACCGGAATGTCAACGACGCTATTCGACGCGAACTATTCTTTCTCCATTCAGAACCTGGCCGTTGGGATTTGTCGCTCGTACCTGAATCAGATGCGTGCCGGGCTTCATCGACTCCGTCAGGTTAGCTTTCCACAGGTGTGGGCATACCAGCGGCTTCGCCAGAGTTCGCCAGGCTGGTTTGCCCGGGAGATATGTCTGCTCTTCATTATACAAAGCCTGGAATGTCGGATCGGTTTCGTTTTCCGTCTTCGTCATCGCAACCCATTCACCGCCTCCAGTCCGCCATTCAACAATTGCTCCAGGGATGGCGTTAAACACATTCGCTCGGAACTCGGTCGTAGCGATGTCCACAGGTTTCACGACTTCGGGAGCCGTGATACGAATCTGCTCATCCGCACCGCGACGAGCCGCTCGATAGTCAAGCAGGTACTTGCTGCCATCAAAGTGCATGATCGTATAACCATTCGGTGTACCATCGGCGCACATCGTGTGAGGTATCCCGTGTTCGTCCGGTTTGCCCGACCACCATGCTCCGGAAACTGTCACATTGATGATGTGATGGTGAGGCTTTGCACCAGGCCAGCCGTCCTCTTTACCCATCAGCACGTGTTCATGGTGATGAGTATGCCCCGCGAGGGAAATGCAATGCTCACGACCTTCCAGAAGCTTTAACAAACGTGCTCTGCGAGGTTCCAGCCACGGTGTCGATTTCACCAGAGGGATATGCATCATCGCCACAACCATACGGTCCTGAGGAACCAGTTTGAGATCATTCTCGATGAAGTCGAGCTGCTCTTCACTAATCCCGGAGCGATAGAACTTCTTCTCCCCTTCCTTCATCCAATGAATATCATCGACCACCACAAAGTGAACCCCACCATAATCGAATGAATAATAAGGCGGACCGTAGACACGCTCGTATGTCTCATCGCTCAGCTCATCATTCTCTGAGGCAAAATTAATGTCATGATTGCCGATCACGTTGTACCACGGCACTCCGATCTTCCCCAGAGTCCTGTTGAAGCTGTCGAACAGACTTAAATCATCAAACAGGATGTCTCCCAGAGTAACCCCGAAAGCAGCTTTCACCCCCACGAGATCTTCAACCACATCATGCGCGATGTAGTCGATCTCCTTCTGGTCGCGCGGCTGTGGATCTCCGAAAAAGATCACATCAAACGCATCCGGTTCTTCGACAGCATACAGAGGAAAGTCGATCGATGATGGAAGAGGACCAGTGGGCTCAACGCCGGGGAAATCCAGCTTGGGCGAACCCTCCGGTTTATGGATGTAGTAGAATCGCGAAATATGATTCTCATCCTGAACCGTGCGATACCCGCGAGGCTTGATCACAAACACAATCGTGTCATTGTCCACCGGCAGGGAGTATTTGCCGTCAGCGTCGGTCGCAACGACATCTCTCCCATTGGAGACTCTGACATCCGGCAGTGGCTTTTCATCCGCGTCCCGAGCGTGATTCTGATTCGAATCCAAATAGACGACACCAGATGCCGTCTTGCCCGCTGCATCCTGTGCGGCCAGGGAGTCATTCGTCGTGAAACCAGCGCCAATCGCCGCAGCTGTGAGCGCGAGCAATGAAGTGGGAATGTATCTCGAATTCATGGTGGGCTTTCTGCGAAGGAGGGCCGTTCCGGGGCAAGCGAGTGTCTGATTCTGTTCATTCCTCGATCACTCCGAGAATGAAAACGAGGGGGACAAACGAATTCAGAACCGAACTACGGGCGTGTTGAGTTCGGCATTAAAGTTCTTCACATGAGGATTCCGTTAAGACCGCGAGCCTTCGTCATTTGGCGGAAGTTCATGTGACCACTAATCAAGTGGTCGGAGAGAACCAGTGGTTTGCGGTAAACGTCGTGGACGAAATGGACGCCGGATAAACCGGCACTGACTCCGGCGCAACATTGAGTCTCCAGAAACGAAGCACGTCTGGGCGGTTTTCCGTTTTGGCCTGAGCCTCTGCATCAAAAACAGAAGCCCTCTCGAACCATAATCGGATCGGAGGGCTTGCGTAAGATTCACCCAAACTTAGAGTTCGTAGTCTTCTTCGCCTTCAGATTTTGCTCCGATGGCCGTTCGCAGCGCTTCAGCCTGAGCTTTCACGGTGGCATCCGGACCAGTCAGTTTCAGGAAGTAAACCCCCTTGCCTTTGACCTGCACGATCATACCGAGCATTCGGTAGCCCTTGGCTGCAGTAGTCTTGCGAAGAATTGGTGGGCCAACCGACTTCTGATAAGTTCCGGAAATGTCGGCGACGTGATAAGCGTTCTCGCCGACCATGCCCTTCTTAATCGCCACTTCGCGGCCTTCGGCATCGAACTGACCAACCCATCGCTCAAGGTTGGCAGAGACACCACCGCCATCACCGCCGAATGTGGAAATCGCCAGTTCGCCCTTTTCCTTGTCGCCTTCAACATTCGGAATGTCGTAGGTCGCCAAACGCATAGAACTAACCGTGTCTGAAGCCGCCCAGTCCTTCGGCAGATTCAGGACCAGATCTTTCAACTTCACTTCGACAGTCTCCGCCTTCTTCGCCGCTTCGTCAGCATGCACAGCTGAAACTGAAAATGCAAAAATGGCACACAGAGCGAAACTTACCGATCGACGAAACACCATATTGAAAACTCCTGAAATGTTGATCCCTAAAACCAGATTTTGACAGACCACGGGTCTCTGTAACACATTGTTTGCAGTCTGCGGCCGACTTTCAATCCTTTGCCAATTTTACATAGCGGTCGAACCACGTCACCATCTCCCACAACGTGTGTTCAATCGATTCGCGAGCCACATATCCGTGAGATTCGTGCGGCAAAGTCACGTAGCGAACAGTGCCCCCATTTCCGCGAATTGCGTGATACAAACGCTCACTCTGGATCGGAAACGTACCTGGATTATTGTCGGCTTCACCGTGAATCAGCAGGATTGGGCTCTTGATTTTGTCAGCTGCCGCGAACGGAGACATCGTCATATAGATCTCCGGTGCTTCCCAGAACGTGCGACGCTCATTCTGAAAACCGAACGGAGTCAGCGTACGATTGTATGCTCCGCTGCGAGCAACCCCGGTGCGAAATAACCTGGAATGCGCCAGCAGATTGGCGGTCATGAAGGCCCCGTAACTGTGACCACCGACACCAACGCGACTGCGATCCGTCACGCCCATTTCGACGGCCTTGTCAATCGCGGCCTGAGCACTGGCGACCACCTGTTCAATAAACGTATTGTTGGCCACTTCAGGAGCCCCTACGACGGGCATGGTGGCTTCATCCAGAATGGCATAACCCTGCGTTAACAGGAACAGGTGCGAGATGCCTCCGATCGTGGTAAATCGATTGGTCGAACCTGACACCTGACCAGCCGTGGCCGGATCATTGAACTCCCGCGGATAGGCCCACGCAATCGTCGGCAGCGGAGTCCCCTTCTGATAACCCGGGGGAAGATACAACGTAAACGACAAAGGGACGCCATCACTGCGCTGATAGGTGACAAGTTCCTTGGTGATGCCGCGTAATTGAGGCATCGGGTCCGGAAAGTTCGTCAGCGGTTTTCGTTCGCCACCAACTGTGGTCAAAAAGAAGTTTGGTGGTACCGTCGGTGTTTCATGTTGAGTAATAAACTGAGTTCCGTCATCCGCCAAAATCGCCACGACAGATTCGTAACTGTCATCGCCGCAGGCAAATAACCGAGTGGTCACTTTTGTGGCCAAATCAAAGCGATCCAGGAACGGCCGATCACCCTTCGGAGTCGCCCCGGTACTTTCAAGAAACAACGAATTCTGATGCTGCCAGACGACACGACGACCATTCGACAGCGGCCGAGTCATCGGAGTTCCCGGATCGGCGTAGCGATCGTTAACGGATCGTTCCCAGATCAGCTCCGGAGCAACATCCGCCTTCTCGGAATGAATGCGATAAGTCCGCATCCAGCGTCGATCTCGATCATAGTCGCGTACAAAAGCCAGACCGTCGCGTTCGCCCCACAGGATGCCGGTGCAACGTTGGCCAGTGCGAGTCATCTCGACGGCGTCGCCGGAAAATGGAGCCGCCAGCTTTAAGACTCGATCACGAAACTCAACCGTCTTTCGCGGATCACCTTCGTCCAGCGCTTCGAGCCATACCAGAGTCGCGGGAAGTGTCGGCTGCCAGCCAGCCGATCGAGGCCCCGTCGGAACGCCTTCGATCGGAATTCGATCCTCCAAAGGCAGAGCAGCCACCTGATACTCGAATTCACCTTCGTGCGACCAGACTTCGACCTTCTTTGGAAAGCGGCTGGCCGGAAACAGATACGAATAAGGCCGTTCCTGACGCACAATCAGAATGTGCTGGCCATCGGGCGAAACGTCAACATTAGAGAACACTCCGGGATTGCCGACGACGGTGAGTTTCATCGTCGTCAAATCGGCCCGCATCAATTGTGAAGACGTGTAGTACTCAAAAAGGTCTTCGTCATGTGAGTTCTGCAGCAGGTCCTGGTAAGTTCGTACCGGCCCTGAATTGCCGGAACTCTCTTCAATCGTCGGACCAGACGGAGTCAATGGCTTGATCGGCGCGGGGCCTCGATCACGAACGATTGATTGCACCAGCAGACCGCTGGAGTCAGGTAACCATTGGATCGGTGCCCCATAGCAGCCATTGACCTGCAAATCTGCAAACTGCCGAGCCGTCGCGTTCTTAACAGATCCAACCCATAGCTGAATTGAATCCCGAGTCGTGATCGTGAATGCAATCCATTGTCCATCCGGCGACCATCCCTGATATCCCAGATTTGCTCCCGCTGGAACTTCGATCCGACGTTGTTCACCGGTGGCAATGGACTGCAGCAATAGCCCGATACTGCGAGGAGCCAGATGAGGACCGTTTGTCAGTGGGTTGATGCGATAACCGGCCAGCCTCAGCATCGGGGCGGCGAGATCTTCGATCGGAGGATAGCTGGATCGTTCGATCAGCAGCAGATACTCACGCGTCGGGCTCAGCGACACACTGGGCGTCGGCTGAGCGTTCAGAATGTCAGTAATCTCCTGAGGAGGTCGGCGATAGCCGCTGGTCGTCAAAATTTGGTCTGCCTTTTTCGGTTGGGGAGCTTCATCATTTCCCGATGTTATTCTCAGGCCTGTCATCAACAGCGAGGTCAGGATGATGGGCCGCAGGAAATGACTGCTGAGCATAATCGCCCCCTATCCGTTGTTCCCGATCAGGAAGATATGGCTGTCCGTTCGCAAGAGAATCTTGCCGTCAACAAAGACGGGCGTCGCGACAGTATGTTCTTCAGCGACGGTGTTCCTGGCCAGCACTTTGAATTCATTCGCAAATGCATCCAGCACAAACACCGTGCCATCCTGGCGAGCCATATAAAGTTTGCCGTCAGCAATGACCGGTGACGAGCGAAACGTATTGCGATTCTTTTCGAGCTGACCGCTCCAGATGGTCTTGCCGGTCGTGAGTTCGAGGCAATCAATTGTTCCGCGAGCTTCCCCTGTGTCACGGCAGATGAAGACTCGGCCGTTTGCGATGGCGGGAGTTGGCACATCGCCGGACGTGGCTGTGTTCGCCCAGAGAATGTGCGACTTTGTGATATCGCCTTCGCCGCCCATCCGAATGGCCGTCAACGATTCACCTCGAGCATACGGTGCGATCACAATGCCTTCCCCCACAGCGGCCGAAGCGATCGAACGGAAATACTTGTGCCCGGTGGGATTCAATCCGCCAAGTCGCCAGACTTCTTTGCCATTGGCTGCATCATGAGCCGTCACATGGTCAGCCCCGAGCACAATAATCAGCTCACCAGCCCCATCTTCGACCACAACCGGTGTCGCGTAACTTTGAGCCGCCTCTTCCGGCGCGCCGAGATCGCGATCATGCTTCCAGATAATGTCACCAGTCTCTTTCGCGAACGCGGCGACATAAGAGGGACCGGAATGCATGCAGGCGATGACGACGGCGTTGCGAGTCAGGACCGGAGACGTCCCCAGATCCCACCACAGGGTATCCTCGCCGAACTTATCCTGCAGATTATGATGCCATTTCTGCTCGCCCTCGACGGTGAAGCATCCGAAGTCGCCGCTCTTGAAGTATGCAAACACAAACTTGCCATCCGTAGTGATGGAAGGGTTCGCTCCGGTACCGTCTTTCCCGGGTTTTCCGTCTACGGCTGATCCCAGTGTTTTGGACCATTGAGCAGTCCCGTCCATGCCGACGCAATGAACAAGATTCTGTCCCTCGTTCGTGGTGGTGACGAAAATCCGGCCACCAGAAACTGCTGGCGTCGAAGCACCTCGTCCAGTCAGAGCAAACTTCCAGTCGACGTTTTTCTCCGCAGACCATTCCGTTGCGTAACCAGTGCCTTCCGCCACCCCGTTCCCATGAGGACCTCGCCAACCGGGCCAGTCACCGGACAACACCGAAGCGGGGGTCAGCAGCACAGCGGGCATCATCAGCACGGCCAGCAGCGTCATGGATCTCATGGCAGGAGTTTCCCGATCAGGAAGTCGAAGGCAGGGTGAGGTGTGGTGAGAAGGAAGATCGCGGGAAAATTCCGGAGCATTCAACAAGTGGATCAGAACTCTCAATAAACCTGAAAAGCCCAGCACTCAAATGAATGCCGGGCTTCAAACTTCATTCTATCTCAATGGGCGTGTGCCGCGTGGCCATGAGCATCATGCCCGTGGGAATCATGGCCATGTGTATCGTGCCCGCCGTGTCCATCATGGCCGTGCCCATGCTCATCATGGCCGTGCCCGCCGTGCCCATGGTGATCATCTTCTGGCTCTTCAGGAAACTCACAGAGTTTTCCGAACGCACCGGACAACTGAGCTGACCCGCAGAGCAAAGCGATACATGTGAGCATGGTCACATAGATAAACTTGCCGACATAGTTGCTGACGGAGAGGCCGAACATGAAGTGTTCGCCACCCACAGGCGGAGCTACTGAGCCCCAAACCAGCACACTGACAAACATCATCAGAAAGACACCAATCAGCCCGCCACGACGGAGAATTGGAAACGCCTTAGCCCAGTTCACCGCAAACGTCCAGAACCCAATCCACGCCAACAATGGCAGCCACGGCACAATGACCCGTACCAGACTGACAACCACATTAAACAAGGATCGCAGAACATCAATCAGACTGAAGAAAAGATCAACCAGAGCTTCCATTGGGAGTCACCAGAAATCCGTAAGAGTTCAGAAGGGCTCGCGCAGCACCAACAATGCGTCCCAGTGTACGAAACTCATACTGAAAAGTTCCAGCATCAGCCGCCCCGGAGTCGCACACATCTCTGCTTTTGGAAGCGTTTATGGAGCAATCGCCCCGCCACCGCTGTTCGCTGATTTCAACGCGGCGTCCAGAATTCGCTGAGTCTTCAGCGCCACTTCCGGCCAGAAATTGTCGCGGTTTCCTGTGTTCACCAGCTCCGAGAAGTTGCGAAACAATGCGGTTTCCTGAGCATTTTTCGCATTATTGCTGTATTCACGCAACTGCTGAGTCTTCAGATGCTTCTCCATGGTGAAGTAGCAGCCGTCGGCCGAAAAGCTGTGGTTCCCCACGTCAAAGGAAACCTCATTGCCATAGTATGGCAAAACAAAGTCATTCACCGCGAGGTAGCCTTTGCTCCCGCTGATGTGAGCCCACTGCTGATTATTCGTGCGGAAGGAGTTGAAGAAAGTGGCCGAGACGCCGTTCGCAAAATGCATCTCTCCCTGAAACTCCATCGGCACCACATCCGAACTGTCCGCTCGCTTAACGCCATTGAGAATCCGCCCTCGTACCTCGACGGGCATTTCATACTTCATGGCAAACAGAATAATCCGGATCGTGTACCAGCCAAGGTCTCCCAAACAACCGGCGGGTTCCAATTGACTGCTGGCGCGGATATTACTTTCCACCCAGGACTGATCAGCACAAAAGCTGAACTGGCTGGCAATTCTGCGGATCTCGCCCACGCTCTTTCCATCATCCAGCACGGCTCGCATGGCATTCATGCGTGCACTGTGCATGAACATCACGCCGTCCATAAACTGGACTTTTGACGCATTGCACGCGTCAACCATCGCCTGAACGTCGGCTGTAGTCACGCCGCATGGCTTTTCAACCATCACGTGCTTGCCAGCCTGAGCCGCCTTGACCACCCACTCGGTACGAATTCCGGTCGGCAATGGCACATAGACCGCATCAATATCGCTGCGACTCAGTAACTCTTCATAGCTTCCGACGGCGTCGACTGAATGAGCGACCGGCACTGAAGCCTGACACGCAGAGATAAACTTCTGAGCTTTCTCGACTGATCGACTGGCCACCGCAACGACTCGTCCATTTCCCGAATTGGCGATCGAGGCCCAGTTCTTCTTTGCGATCTCTGCTGTGCTCAAAATTCCCCAGCGACAAGTCTTCTCGCCCATCTTCACTCACCCTGCCTGTATCAAAAAATCACATTCAACCCGGTGGAAACTCACTCTCGCCTGAGCAGATCGCTCAGCGGGTGCGGATGGTGGGCGATTCCGAGTGAATCCTCAAGTCTCCCACGATGCCTCACAGAGAATTTGCGAGTGGCGACTGAGAATAGTTTTTTGAGGGATGCTTCTTCCCCGTGGACTGCGGCAGCCTGCTGCCGCTTTTGTTCCGGCAGCCTGCTGCCGAGGACTAACGGAAGAACGGCGACGTGAAGTTCGCTGATTTAAGAAAGGCCGTCCACAGCAGGCTGTGGATCCGAAAGCTGCAGCAGGCTGCAGCAGTCCAAAGACCTGCTAAACCCTGACACCCAGTGGGTCGGTCGATTCCAATCGCTGGCTCAGGTTCTGGATTTCGTCCAGCAAAAGGGACCGGCGGAACTCGTCGTCGCGAGTCGGATCGCGAAGTTCCAGCATGATCGCACTGCGGACGTAACGAAGTCCGCGTACCAGCATATCACGTTCCTGAGTCGTCAGTTCGACCTGAAGCATTCCGTCCATCACGTCTGAAACTCCACAAGTATCTTACCGTCAGTGTCGGAATCCTCCTGAATCCTCACTGAAAAACCGCCGTTTTGTTGCGGCCAATCTGCGTCTCGATCAACAATCCTGATCGACGCCTGACAGCACGTTAAAAAAGGTGTCCAGAACTTTTTTGGAAGCGAACCGAATCACGAAAACATGAGCCGGTCGAGAATTCCACACACCTTTTCAACTGCCTCCCAAGTGTACGCCTCAAATCCAGCGGGCTCAAGCGGTCAAACGGAAACCCGCCGCTTTCAAGGCGACTCGCGCGCCTTCCACACCGCCTGACGAAAACACGCAGAACAGTTCAATCATGCGCTTGCTAGCATCGACGGCCTGCGTTTTTGCTTTGTACGCAAAAATCCAGCGAAAGTTATTCAAGTTGAGGTAGCAAATCTCT
This sequence comes from Planctomycetaceae bacterium, assembly GCA_947463775.1. Lineage (GTDB taxonomy): Bacteria > Planctomycetota > Planctomycetia > Planctomycetales > Planctomycetaceae > SXXK01. The sequence continues at coordinate 13,693 of CANHVD010000058.1, forward strand.
GTAAAAATCTTTGGCGGCAATGAGGACTGCTGGAAAATCACAACAAAAATCCACGCCAGGCAATGAGAAACGTCCGCTGTTTCTCTCGGCTTCTTCAGCAAGAGCACGAAACACACGCCCAAGCGAATTGTCTCGCCTCGTTTCCAACGCACGTCGGCGGAACGACGTGCTGCTCGCCCCGCCGCTCGACCATTGGCCTCAGGCGATGATCTCGCTGACGACTTCGCCATGAACATCAGTGAGGCGGAAGTCGCGGCCCTGAAAACGATAGGTCAGCTTCTTGTGATCCATCCCCAGCAAATGGAGGATCGTCGCGTGCAGATCGTGAACATGCACCTTGCCTTCGGTCGGTCCAAAACCCATCTCGTCTGTGGCTCCATGAATGTGTCCGGCTTTGAGTCCTCCGCCGGCCATCCACATCGTAAACGCATCCACATGATGATCGCGGCCGGTGCTTTCGCGAGGTTCGCCCATCGGCGTTCGACCGAATTCTCCGCCCCAGATGACCAGCGTATCTTCCAGAAGTCCACGCTGTTTCAAATCAAGAACCAGAGCCGCCGACGCCTGATCGACTTCCTTGGCAACGGAGTCCAAAGTCTGATCGAGATCCGCGCCCTTGCCTCCGTGATGATCCCAGTCCGTATGATAAAGCTGTACGAATCTCACACCGCGTTCTACCAGCCGTCGAGCCATCAAGCAGTTGGCTGCAAAGGACGCCTTTCCCGGAACGGCCCCATAGAGGTTGAGCGTTGACTCGGTCTCGTTCTCAATCTGAGTCAGCTCGGGCGCAGAGATCTGCATGGCAAACGCTGTCTCATACGCATTGATGCGCGTTGCTATCTCCGGATCATTGACTTCACTCAGACGAATCTGATTCAACTGCCCGATGGTCTGAGTAAAATCCTTCTGAGCATCTCGGCTGATCCCCGGCGGATTCGACAGGTTCAGAATTGGGTTGCCTTTGCTGCGAAACGGAACGCCTTGATAAGCTGTTGGCAGGAAGCCGCTGGACCACAAAGTGTTTCCCGCACGTGGTCCGCGAGGTCCAGACTGCAACACGACGAACCCAGGCAAGCTGCTGGAGTCACTGCCCAAACCATACGTTACCCATGCTCCCAGACTCGGCCGCCCCGGCGCCTGAAAGCCGGAGTTCATAAACATCTTGGCCGGACCGTGATTGAAAACATCCGTCGCCACCGCGCGGAGCCAGCAGGCGTCGTCGACGATGTTGCGATGAAACGGCAGGACCTCACTGAGGTCCATGCCGCATTGACCCCATTGGCTGAAATGACGATTGGTCCCCATCAGCTTCGCGTCGGCCGGCAGGAACGCAAAGCGGCGGCCTTCCGTCATATGCTTCGGCGGCGCCTGGCCATGATATTCCTTAAGCACAGGCTTAGGACTGAAAAGCTCCAGTTGGCTCGGGCCACCGGCCATAAACATGTAGATGACGTTCTTCGCTCGCGCCGGATACTGGCTGGAACGGGATTGCATCGCCCGCTCTGCTTTCGCGTCGTCGGCCAGTAGATTCATCAGGGCGACACTGCCGAGCCCAACTCCGGTCTGTTCGAGAAATTCTCGTCGACTGGTCACACTACTTTGCGAATTAATGCCAGCCTCAGCCTCAACGTTGCGTTTCATCAAACACCTGCATTGAAAAGTTTCGACTTCATGACCGGCAGAAGGAACGTGTTCGTCATCTGAGCAAACTTAACCTGTAACAAGCCGCTTACAGAAGTCTCCTTCATTAACGGTCGGTCGTTCAGGACGACCTTTGTAGAACCAGGTCAGTTCACGATGATTGAGTCCGAGCAAATGCAGGATCGACGCGTGCAAGTCATGCACGTGCAGA
>CANHVD010000059.1 GCA_947463775.1 Planctomycetaceae bacterium
CGGGACCTGATGCTTCTGTAGCACCTTGAGGCCTCGAATGATGTCCGGCCGAACAATAAAGTTGTCGTCCGGCTCGGCCTGAGTCACGTGACGAACCCCGACAAACTTCGGATTGCCCACGAATTCGCTGAGCTGTTCTTCACAGAACTCGCTGGCGAGATCGACCCAGCCCACGACTCCGGCGATAAAGTCATGGTCTTTTGTCATCTCCAGCACCCAGCGATTTTCCTCGACATTATGTTGTGTCTGCACGAAGACAGTTTTTGTGACACCTGTCGCCTGCAGATGCGTCTTCAGATCTGTCGGCAGGAAATCTCGACAGATGGGTTTGTGCTGCGGCTCATGCAACCAGCCATACTCAAACGGCAGATCAAGTTTCCAGAAGTGCTGATGGGAATCAATAACCATGGGTATTCCGAGTTGAATTGGATTCTTATTTGAATGCACAAGTCATCAGTCGACATGCTGAATCGCTGGGACCGCTATCGTTTAACGGCAAGCCACAGGCTCTGTCGCAGGATTTCGCCTATGCCTTCGGCTCGCGGTTAAACGAAAACGCAAGAATACATGACCGAAGCCGATAGTCTGTCAGGAAATATTTTTCGCAATGCCACGCTAATCATAGCAAAAAACGTCGACCGTCGAATTCGCGGCAAAACCTTCGCTATTCGCAGGTATGATCATAAAGCCGTCCGCCTGCGTGGTTGATGACAGTACCGATGCACCGCTCACAGCAATCGGCTCGGCAGCAGTGCCATCCAGTTTGACACGAGCATAATCGACACGGCCGACTGTTGAAACGATCTTGCGAGTCAACGTGGCCGTGATCCTGCGATACGGCCAATTTTCATTGCGCCCGCCCAGAGCCCGGATGACTCTGCCTGCAAAAAAATCATACGCACAGAGACATGAAACCGGATTGCCGGGCAGCAAGAATACAAACGCTCCGTTCAGGATTCCCATTCCGGCCGGACTGCTGGGACGCATGGCAATTCCATGAATTGCCAATGTGCCATGCTGAGCCAGAATCTGCGGAGCGTGATCTTCCTCGCCAACGCTGGAACCGCCAGAGACCAGAATCACATCCGCAGGTTCCAGCATCGCCGCCTGCAACTGCTCGCGACTATCGTGGATCAACGGAGGCATGGCCGCAATACCGCCATCACGATTGACCAGAGAATACAACATCGGACCATTCGCGTCCGCAATCTGAAAGCCTTCAGGACTTGTCCCCGCTGGCAACAATTCATTGCCCGTGATCAGAATTCTGACGATCGGACGCTTCACGACCGGGACGAGTCCGCGACCGATCGATGAGAGAACTCCCAGATCCTGAGGACGCAGTGTTCGTCCGGCCGTGAGAATCGTTGCACCCGTTGCAACATCCTCGCCGATGACGCCCACATGCTTACCCACCGACACGTCAGACATCGCCGACATAATGTCATTCTGAGCTTCCGTACCTTCAACCGGCAAAACGGCAGTGGCCCCATCCGGCATCGGCGCACCGGTCATGATGCGAACTGCGGTTCCACGAGTAACGGTTCCTATTAACGGCTTTCCTGGAAGGCTGGTGCCGATGATGTTGAACGGCAATGCATTATACGAAGTCGCCCCATAGGTTTCCTCGGCACGCAATGCATAGCCGTCCATCATGGACCGATTGAATCCCGGGACATTGACTTCACTGATGATGTCCTCGGCCAGAATTCGACCGGCAGCATCCTTCAGTGAAATCACTTCAATGGCATTTCGGGCGCCTGCAGAGAGCGTCGAGCCAATCCAGGCCAAGGCATCGTCAACTGTCGTGCGCGTCAAAAAGCCCTTCATGCGAACGTCTGCATTCGGGGAGTTCAGGTTTCGCAGGTTCATGAGAAAGTCCAGTATGCGCTGAGCCACCAATTGAAATTCAGGCTGCAATTGCCAACCTCACAGCGATCACTCACCGAAAGCCGAAAGCCCGACCAACAGGAATTGGCCGGGCTTTGCTCCGAGAGAAATCCAGAAGTTCGCACTGATCCCGCTACTCTTCCAGCACCATGATCTCGACCTTGCGGAAGTCAATGGGATGACTTTCAGACTGCAGTGAAATTGTGCCGCCAGTGATCAACAGGTCGTCGCCCTTGATCAGTTTTTTTGCATTCTCATCACGCTTGTCGAGTTGTGGTTTTTGATATTCGAGCACAACTTCGCCATCAAGCAGGTGTTTGATAATCTCGCTGTTGTGGACTTCTGTTTCAGAGACGACCCACTGTTCGCCATGATAGGTCTTCGATGACGAATTGATGCAGTGCTGGAGTTTCAGTTCACCATTCATCACAACGTTCGTGCCCGGCGTACAGAGATTCGACGTCGTGCGTGGATCCTTGCCATTGCCTCCGAGGAACTGAACTTCGATCGAAACAGGGAAATCCTGATCTTTGGTCATCGTCTTCGGATCCTGCCCGTGAACCATCACGCCGCTGTTGCGAGTTGCCCAGCCCGGGCCGCCCGGACATTGCTCATCCACGAATCGATATTCGATACGCAGGCGATAACTGGAGAACGTGTCCTTGAAAAACAAGTGGCCAAATCGCTCGTCGAATTTCTCGTAGCCGCCACCGTCATAGCGTACTTTCAGAATTCCGTCTTCGACTCGATAAGTGTTCCCAAAGTTCTCGCCGACTTCGCAGTGGCGAATCTTGGGAGTCCAGCCAGTCAGATCCTTGCCGTTAAATAGAGAGACCCATTCGCCTTTGGGATAGTCTTCACGATTCGGCTCAGTTGCAAATACGACTGCAGAACTATGCACGCATGTCAGTGCGAGCAGCAGTGACAAAACAAAAGTCTTCATTCAGGATTTCCTTGCGGACAATAGTCACGGGTGGGTGGAAAAAACGACTACTTGCGGAACATCGCGTTGCCTTTGTCGCCGCGTGATAACAAGTAGGCCAGCAGGTCAAGGACTTCATCCTGATTCAGTGGCTTCAGCAGATCCATCGGCATGATTGAAACCGGCGACGGTTGCAACTCTTCAATTTCAGACTTGGAAATCTCTGAGATCTTCGTAGGGTCTTCCGGGCTGGTCAGAACTCGGATGAGTTCATCATTTTCGCCCACAATGCGACCACTGTAGGACTTCCCGGAAGTCGTGACGACAGTCGTTCCCTTGTACTGATCACTAATAACTTTGCTTGGCACCATGATGGCTTCGGTCAGGTCATTCAGGTTGAAGCGACCTGCCAGTTGAGTCAAATCAGGGCCCGTCGCACCGCCGTCGCCGCCGAAGCGGTGACAGATCACGCAGCGAGTTGCCGCGAACATTTTCTGGCCGTTGTCAAAGTCGCGTCCCTTGAGCCCATCCTTTGCGAGACCACGAACTTCTTCCAAAGTCCAGTCCTTACCAGGGCCCGCAGGCTTTGGGATCTCAGGCAGCGTATATGGCTTACGCGCACCGCTCGCTTCAATCAGAAGTCGTTCTTTCTCACTGGCATTCTCAAAACATTCGCGTTCAATATTTCTCAGGAACCCGTGATAACTGGCTCCTCCGGCCCACTGATGAGCGCGTTCAAACCACGCGAAGTAGATCTTTCTCTCGTCCATCTTCCAGCCGTCTTTGGCATTTCGTAAACAGAACGCGTACCAAGTCTGCTGCTGGTCCGGAGCTTTCGCAACTGACTCAGCAATTGCGCCGCCGTAGCCGCGATTTCGAGCCAGCAAGTCCTTCATGTCATCAGTCACAGTCGGCTTCGAAGGGGCTTCCAACAGCTTTACGGTCTTCGCGATGACGGTTGGAGAATTCAGGTAAACCAGCATCTGGCAGAGTTCTCGATCCAACTCATCGTCGCCCGATGGAAACGCATCGTCGATGCGTCCGACGAACTCCTGACGAACGGCATCATCCGGAGCGCCGAGTCGCAAAAACACGAGGCTCAAGGCTCGAAGGTAGCCCAGATGCTGTTCACGCGAAATGCTGCTCCACGACATTGATCGAAGGGTATTCAGACAGACCCTTTGCAGATCTGATTTCATCGCAGCGACTTCGGTGTCAGCCGGATCCGCTGACTTGAATGGAGTCTTTGCAAGTGCAATGACGACCCCCAGTTTATCATCCGGTTCACCCATTGTGAAATCGGCCTGCTTCAGCACTTCCGTCTTCATTACGATGTCATAAAGGGCCGAATGATAGAAGGCGTTTCTGGAAGCCGTCTTCAGGAAACGGTCGTTTGTGCGAACATCGCTTTGAAGATTCTTCATGAAGGTTTCTGCATCCATCGGAGACTGTTTTCCGTTCGGACCAATTCCAGCGTGAGCAGCTTCCAGAACCTTCCTGCGTGATCGAGCCCCCGCCTGTGATGAATCGCGAATCACGGCAGGCTCTGTGGATTCCTTGCCAGCGTAAGTGACTCGAAACAGTTCGGACTGTGTTCCGCGTCCACCGACAGTGAAATACATTGCTCCGTCAGGTCCGGCCACGACATCAGTCAGCGGAAGCGGGGTGCGGGACAGGAACTCTTCTTTGGTGGCTGTGTAGCTGCTCATGTTGGGTTGCGTGTGAATGGCGTACATCGTGCCGAAAGTCCAGTCGCAGATAAACAACGCCTTTTGATACTTGGCCGGGAACCTGAGGTTGTAACCGAACTCAACTCCGACCGGACAACCCGGACCAATATTCACCATCGGTGGCAGGCTGTCGAGATAATGATTGGGCCATTTGCCGCTGCCACTTCGCCAACCGAACTCACTGCCGCTTGTTGCATGCACGACGCGAGTTGGGCGATACCATGGCATGCCAACATCCCATTCCATGTCTGCGTCGTATGCGAACAGTTCGCCGTCTGCATTGAAAGCCATGTCATAAGGATTGCGGTATCCCATCGACCAGATGTCCCATGTTTTTGCATCGGGATCAGTACTGGCGATCCAGCCGCCGGGAGCCAGAATTCCAACCGCATGACCGTTCGCGTCCCACATACGCGGCAGCAGATGATCTTCCGCCCAGTTCGTGGGAACGCGACTGGTGTAGTTAGGATTCTTCAGCTCTTCACCTTCATCAAATGGTGGTCGAGTATGGTTGCCGGCAATCAGGAAGATACGTTTGCCGTCTGGTGAAAGTCGCAGAGCATGAGGACCGTGCTCACCACCGCCTCGAAGATCTTTCAGTTTCACGCATTCATCAAACTGGTCGTCGCCGTCCTTGTCGCGAGCCCTATACAGTCCGCTGCCGGGACCACCGTTACAGCAGATATAGAGCGAATCAAACGCCCACAGCATTCCCTGCGCGCCGCTCGGCTTGACTTCACACTTTGAGAAATCAAGTTGCTCGACACTGACGCCACCTTCACCGTTGACCGGCGGAAGAGTGATACGAAACAGTCCTTTGTCGCCTTGATCACTGGCCAGCAGTCGGCCCTTGTTGTCGAATGTGATGCAGACCCATGAGCCCAGTTCATCTTTCGGAACGGTATAAAGTTTATCGACCTGAAATCCGGGCAGGACTTCAAAGACTCCGGCGGGAACTCGTCCCGGCATCGCCGCGTTGTTGAAGACCAGTCCCCACGGCCCGCTACCGTATTCGCCTCGCAGCTGGACCGTATCTTTTGAATCCGTGTCTCGCTTTGTGCTATAGGTCCACGTTTCACTGGTTACGATTTCGATCGCATCGCCAGTGGAAGGTTGCACAATTAGTTTGAGGACGAACGCTGCGACGGCACCCTGGTTTTCAACTTCGGCTTCAATGACATTCCTGCCTTTGACCAAAGCCGAGGCGACATCCGCATCGACGGGCTCCTGCCACTCACTGCTGCCGCCAACACGTTTCCCGTTGATGAACACAGTGCCCACGTTGTCGCATGACGCTCGCAGTCGCGCGGCTTTGATGTCCTGTAACTCAACCGTTGTTCGCAGGACATAGTTGGAGTTGTTGTCAGGCCCCCAGATCCACTTCGGAACCGTGCCGCCGGAGAAGGCTGAATCAGGAATGCCCGCGATATCTTTGTCCGCAGGCTCCGCGATATCCTGACCACGTTCAACGACTGGCTGACGTTCAACAGTCTGTGTCCATGTCTTCTGAGCCAGCAGGAGACCGGGCGAAAAGAGGAAGATCAGTGCAATCAGGGGAACTCTGGACATGGGCAGGAATCCAATGTGGCGGGACAAGAGACCGCAGGAAAGCGACTCATGGTAGGAGCCAATCCAAAGACCGTCCAGCAACACGCAACTGCCCCACATGTCAGCCAGCGACTGATCAGGACGCGTCAGGGATCAATTCCATCAGCGTTCGCATTTGGCGAGTCGAAATGGCTCCCAGCTCATCTCCGGACTCAAACATGACTCCGGGGGGTTCTCCCTTGCGATCAATCCATGCTGTCGCCATCCCCGCCTGCTTCGCGCCGTGAATATCGTTGATCAAATCGTCGCCAACGAACAGAATTTCTTCGGGGCGGCAGTTGGTCTGCTGACAGACAATGTCAAAGAACGTCGGAGCCGGTTTTCTCCAGCCGACTTCCGAAGAAATGATCACGCTGGAAATCCCCTGCAGTTCCTCAAGTCCCGCACAGACAGCATTCAATCGCTCGTCGAAATTCGAGGCGAGTACGAGCTGAAGCCCGGCTGACTTCAGAGCACTGAGTGTGCCGGCAACATCGTTGAAGCATCGCCAGTTGGAGGCAAGGCCGAAATGATGGTACAGCGAATCAAAACAGGCGTCGACGCGATTTGCATCCGGAACCAGTTCCGCGATGAGGTCATACCAGTATTGTCGTTCAGCGACTTCATTGGTACGCAGATTCCCGTGACTTGAGCGTTCTGCCAGACGCATTCCCAGAACTCTGCGAACAAAAGCTTCATCGACCGGGCTTCCGCTCAGTTCATTCAGAACTCGGCAGTAGGTTGCCGAAACGGATGGCTCCGCATAAATCAACGTGCCCACCGCATCGAAAGCCACGACTTTGATGATTGATCCAGCGATGGGATGCGTATCTCGTGCGTCGATGGGTTTCGTCATAACGAACAGATGCTTCAAACAGGCCAGAGCCAATTGCGGCCGATGCCTCTGGTTTTCAGAAACATAAAAACGATCGTTCGCGCTAGCGGAACGGCAAATCAACGCCTGCGTCGGCTTCTGAGCGAATCAGGCTTCCTGGTGATTTTCCGGAATCAGCCAGACCCAGGCTTTGCCCAGCCGACCGCCATAATTTCCGGCTGTGATTTTTTCGACGCCAGGAACAACGGCCGCCGCTTTGATCGCCGCCTGAGTCGCTGCGCTGACAGTGGCGAGATCGTGACCGTTGATGATGATTTCCATCACGGACTTGATGCCATCCGGAATCTGTGAGTCGACTCCCGGACGACCTTTCAATGTCGGACAGAACGGATGATTTGTGCTGGCGAACAGAAACTTGTGCTTGCTGCCAGCCTTGGATCCGCTGGAGGCAACTCCACCGGGGAACGGAGTAATTACGCCGGGAACATGCTGACAGGCTTCGACAGCTCGTTCAGCCGCTTCAAGGGAAGCGTCCTCGCTGGTTGCCATGAACCAAAGATTCCCGCCCATGACACCGTCGTGATATCCGAAACGGCGATCGATGCAGAACTCGCCACCCATTGTGGGCACAACCCACATTTTGCGCCCGAAGCGGTCCTCGACCTGTTCGTAACCATCACCGAAAAAGGACAGCTTTCGTCCCAAACGATAGTACGGTTCTGTCTGGCTAAGTGAAAAACACGCGGTCGTCGCACACGTCAAAACATTCTGGCAGACGCGGGACAGGAGAGCTTTCTCAAGAGCTTCGACGCGATGTTTCCAGAAGCGAGGTACGTGAAGCTGGCAGATGGCTCCCGGACGTCCATCCGGAGTCACGAACGATTCGTCGCCGCCAGGACCGACGTAGCGATCGAGCCCGGCTTCACAATCGCACATGATCGTTGACGATCCATAGCCGGTCGCTGCATTGATTGCATGGTCCAGCCACTTGCGATCGCGCGCTGTGATCAGGAACTCAACATACAGACTACGAAAGGCTTCGGCGTATGTGTCTTCAATCACACAATTCGAACCGGCACTGGTCATCGACCTTTTCCCTGATACACGTGATCTTCAGTGATGATCTTGTCCATGAAAATGTCGTGGTGAGCGACCGGGATTTCATCAAACAACTGACACTCAAACGCCAGAGCGACCAGAGGTGTGTCGCGGCGAGCGTGCTGCAGCAGTTTGTCGTAGTAACCTTTTCCGTGGCCCATGCGAGCACCTCGGCGATCAAACCCAACGCCAGGCACCATAATCAGATCCAGCGACTCAACATCGACCTGTTTCTCCGGCAGAGTTCGCAATTCAGCCTTGGGCTCCAGAATGCGATACATCCCGAGTTCCAGTTCGTCCATGCTGTCGAGACGAAACAGTTCGAGTTCGCCTTCTGCGTTGCACCATGGAACAACGATCGTCTTGCCTGACTTCAAAGCCAGTTCCAGATCCAGTCGAGTGCGGACTTCGCTGCGAACGTCAATGTAGAACATCACGACTTCAGCGGTTGCGTATTCCGGCAGAGCCATGAAAGCTCCGACAATACGGCGGCTCAGGTCATCCTTGTTTTCCTGAGCATTTCGGTTCGCATGCGCCTGCTTTCGCAGCAGGTCTTTTTTCTCGCGGATTGCTGACTCTGACATCATCTGAAATTACCCTTTTCTCAAGCCGAACCGTAAAGAGTTGAGTCAGACTTATCTGTCGCCGGGCCATTGACAGTGAACGAAGCCCCACGTTACAGAACTATGGCCGACGCATTCAGGAGTTTTATCGCGATTTCGTCGATTCGTGTCCTGACACACTGCGGCTTTTAACCGGATAACCGCGTCGCTTCAACCGGCGACGGCTTCCGTTCCGACTGTTCTTTCTGAATGGAACTCACCTGAACAGTAATCCTGTGCTGACAGAGCCTTTTGCGTCAGCGATCGTAAAGAAGCTTTGGCAAAATCGTAACAGGACATGTCCAATCTTCTTTCTGCAGATTATTGAGTTATCCGGCGGCCAGCCCCGGTTTTGTTTGGCGTTCTGAGTCTCTTGCATTCCCGCCATGGATGCACCACGATGCCAGCCCGCCAATTCTGCTTACCTGCCCGGAGGTTGCTTATGTGCCGATGTTTGCTTGTACTTTTGTGCGTGGTTTGTGTTTCAGAAACTCAGGCGGCCGACTGGCCTCAGTTTCGTGGTCCCGGCGGGCAGGGGCATTCCGATGCTACAAATCTCCCGTTGACGTGGAGCGAGACTGAGAACATCAAATGGAAGGTCCCGGTCGCTGGTTTGGGCTGGTCTTCTCCGGCGATAAAAGGCGACCAGATCTGGATCACATCAGCCGTCGATGATGGCAAAACACTGCACGCCATCGCACTTGATCGAGCCACAGGAAAGTCACTGCATGATGTGACAATTTTTGAACTCGCCGAACCGGGCCCGGTCCATGCCAAGAACAGTCACGCTTCACCGACACCACTGATTGAAGGCGATCGCGTCTATGTTCACTATGGTGCTCACGGCACTGCCTGCCTCAAGACAGATGGCACTATCGTCTGGAAGACTCAGGACCTCAAACACGATCATCGCCACGGCCCCGGCGGATCACCGGTGATCTTTGAAGACCTGCTGATTCTTAACTGCGATGGTTCCGACATTCAGTTTGTCGTCGCTCTCGACAAGAACACGGGAGAAATCCGCTGGAAGAAAAAACGCGAACATATCGGAGAAGATCGACTCACGGGAAAATCCAACGTCCCGATGTCCTACACGACGCCGCTTTTGGCAGAGATCAACGGCACGATCCAGTTGCTCAGCAGCGGAGCCGACAGCATCGTCTCGTACAATCCTCGCAACGGCGAAGAATACTGGTGGTTCCGCTACGACGGTTACTCGAATGTGCCGCGCCCGGTTGTCGGTAAAGGCCTGGTCTTTATCAGCTCAGGCTATGATCGTCCCGAGTTCTATGCTGTGAAAGTGGATGGCACTGGCGACGTCACAGAATCTCATCTTGGCTGGAACATGAAGAAGGCGGCTCCGTTGAATCCATCGCCACTGCTGGTCGGCGATGAACTCTATCTTGTCGACGATGACGGTATCGCCACATGCCTGGATGCCGTCACCGGAACTCAGCACTGGCAGAGACGAATTGGCGGGAATTTCTCTGCATCACCAACTCTGGCGGATGGGAAGATTTATCTGCTGGATGAAGATGGCAAGACGACAGTTCTTGCCCCGGGAAAGAAGTACGAAGTCCTTGCCACCAACACTTTGGAAGGCCGCACTCTGGCAACTCCTGCGATGGTTGATCACTCCGTTTTTCTGCGAACGGATACGCATCTTTACCGTATCGAGATCGCGAAGAAGTGATTGGGAGTTGAAGGCGAGATCCTGGATTCTCCGAGATTCTGCTTCCCGCCAGATGAATCGGCTGAGTTGTAGCCTTCGAAGAAACAGTAAGGGCCAATCGCGGGCAGCAGGCTGCTGGCGATTGGCCCTTCGTTTTTGACTTCCGAGCCTTCTGCCGATTCGCGGACATGCTGGTCCTGCGATTGGCAGCGAACTAAACGTCCCCAAAATCTCTTCCTAGGCTTTATCAACCGTCCTTGAACGTGACCTTCATCTTCAATCGTTTGCCATCCTTCCGTTTCAAGGTGCCCTCCCAATTCATTCGCTTTTCTTCGACCTTTGTCAGGGTCGCTTTGCCATTGAGCTTTTCAAAGTCATCAATCAAAAGTTTCGTCTCTGTGCGACTTTCGGCTTCGACCTTGCCGACCTTCTTCTTTCCTTTGTAGATCACTTTGTCCGCTACGCGAAAGAATCCCTTCTCCACTACCTTGTCGCCATCTGTGACCTCAAAGTCCCAGCGAATCCCCTTGACATCATCGGTGCCATCTTTGCCGGTTACCTGGCAAAACGCACTGTTTGCGGTCAGGATCATGGCAAAGACCATCATCAAGCCGCGAACGATCGTAGATGACATTTCAAACCTTTCTGAGACAACCGCGAAATCAAACTTGGAACGCGTACGAGCCACGTTATTCCAGTGCGTTGCTTTCTGCAAGTTCGGATGATGAACCATCGCGACAGAATGAATTCGCGGTTGCTGGTTTGACTTCTGGTTTTCGCACAAGCACCGGACGGCTCACAGAATTATGCTTGAATGGAGAGTCCTTTGGTCATTTATGAGGCGTTCGGCGGTCACTTCTGCATGCAACTCGGTGAGTCGTCTCGATTGGCATACGGCCAGTTGGTCGGCGAATACTCAATCGCCAGCTCCGGTGTCTCAATCCGCTTCCCATCCTGAGCCAGGCTCTGCATGACTCGATCAAGAATTCCGGTGGTCAGCAGAGTTCGCTCGATCGGATATGAGACTTGACCTGTCTGAAATGTTTTGTCAATAGCCCGCAGCAGGCAAGCGAAGTGGCCAAAGGGTGGTTCTTCCTGAAGCCGGAACCAGGTGCCAACGGGTTCCGCCTGCCCCTTGATTTTCAATGCGGTCGTAAACTGATCCGCGAGACCGTTCGCCATAATGACGGCCGATTTCAAACCGTCCTGATGTTCAAGCAAATAGACGGCTGAATTCTGTTCCGGCTTCCAAGTGGCTGTATCTTCGGGATGACCGGGCATCAGCCGACGAGCGGTTGCGAAGAGTTCCGTCGACCATTCTCCGGCCGCTTCCGCCTGCCGAATCTGATCGCCCTTTAATGCTCTCACGGCAGTGATTCCGGTCGCGCCGCCGCTCCGTTTTTCCAGCAGGCACTGGTGCGCTTCCAGAGCATGAAAGCCATAATCTTCAAAACCGCCGTAACCAATCGACAGGGCGGCTTCGATTTCTGTGCCGGTCGCCAGTTCCAGCGAAGGCTCGCGCCACGCGACAGGAAGAGAAGACCCTGCAAGGAATGGAATGCTGAGTTCCCGAGCGGTGTCGTACATTGCCTTCGCGTCGTCCCAGCGATACGACAGATGTTTATCGTTGAAGACCGGAACCACCTGATCACATCTGCGGAAAACTCGCACGACGTCATCGAAGAATCGACGACGAGGATACATCCGCTGGCCTGTCTCCGGAGTCAGCTCATAATCTCCATGTTCGGCAATACAGAGAACTCCTGCGACCTGCAGCCGATCCGTTCCGAAAGTCAGCGCGTCGTCGACGGTTTCAGAAATCCTGAAACCATGCAACTTCGCCTTCTCACGACTCATGTCCTGTGATGGCACTTGATCTGTGAAAAGGGAAACGAGTTCGAGGTCAGGACCGACTCCACCATCCTGGCGATAGCCCTCAAGGATCTTGCCTACGATGACGTCAGCATGGCTGTTCGGCGTATAAACAGAAACCACCGCAGCGACAGGCAGTTTGCGCCGCATGCCGGCCGCTTTAACAGATGGAAACGGCCATACCTGGGGAATCGCTGATCCCACAAAGCCCGTCAATCCAGCCTTCAGAATCGATCGCCTCGTTCTCATGTCGATGACCTGGTGCCTGATAATCGATTCCAATTGTTGAACGTTGGTTAATGCAGATGCCCGGGCTCGAGAAATGTTATTCCATACGCCAACAGGATTCCTGCCAGAAGAGCAGCGGTCAAGCGTACTCGATTGTGAGCATGGAACTCCATCTCAGGCAGCAGGTCGCTGAGCGAGATACAGAGAAACACACCCGCTGAGAACGCCAAAGATGCACTGACAAATTCGTCCTGATACTGGCCGAACAAAGAAATCCCAAAGCGAAACAGCAGAGCACCCATCGGGCACATCGTTGAAAAAACAATGCTGACCAGAAAACGTGATCGAGTCGACCAGCCGGCACCGGCCATCAGCGAGGTAATTGATACGGCATCCAGCGGCTTGTGCAGCATGATCGCCAGAAAAGTACCCAGGCCTGAAACCAGCGTAACGTTACGGAACGTAGACTCCGCCTGAACACTCGCAGCCAGTGCCATGCCATCAATCAAAGTGTGCAACGACAGCCCCAACGTAATCCCCAGCCAGCTCAACTGATGGGCGTGATGGCAGTGAGGCTGCGGCGAACTTTGCGGCGACGGAATCTGAGTAGCGCTCAGGATCTTCAATGGTGATTTTTGCGCATCATCATGATCGTGGTCATGCGAATGGTCGTGATCGTGTCGCCCATGGTCATGGGAGTGGTCATGGTCGTGACCGCGATGGCTGGCACAGGGATCTTCTTCTGCTGTTGAAATCTCCAGCGGACCATGATGATGAAAGTGGAAGCAGCGGATCAGCAGGAACATCGTGATAATCCCGGCCATCATCCACCACGCAGAATCATCGGCCGATTGACTGCCATGAATCGAATGCGGAAATAGATGGAAGACTGCAATCCCCAGCATCAGTCCGCCGACAAAGCTGATGATCGTCTGCATTCGGGTATGCGTCAGGTTCACTAACGAAGGCAGCCAGCCTCCACCGATTGAGGCGATAACAATCGCCGTGCAGTAGGCGACCAGCAGCCAGCCAGAATCGCCGCGACCTGCAGCCGCCGCGGATCGCTTGATCTGCTCATCAAGAAACTCTTCCGCCTCCGAATTTGCAGACTTCCTGGAGTCTTCGAGGCGGGGGGATTCTTCCCGCGGGGCCGTTAATCCCTCCGTCGACTGCGATACCGCAGCCGCGATCGGTACGTTCAACCGAACGCTCGATGTTTGCTCTGCGCCGGCCCCGGATTCGGGCAGAACGGTGCTGGCGAAAAGAATGGCCAGCAGGGCAGGCAGCATCATACGAACAGTGATCATGACCGAACCTGGGGTGAACGTTTTAGTCTTCAAGGTGGAACGATAGGTTTTCACAACTCCAGTTGCGAATTCCGAGCGTCTCCATTCGCCAGATTCCTGAAGACCTTTTCGGCAACGTTTCAAACTCCTTCCCTCGCAAGCTTATCGGGAACTCGCCCAAATTCTGGGCAAACCGAAGAACCCTGGGGAGGAATTAGGCGGGATGGGGCTCCACCATGAACGTTTCGGGACGGAGGGAAAACCGAAGGTCAATTCCCTGCAGGATCACTACGACCGAAACAAACAGAGCCATGAGACTGTCCTGAAATGCAAGATTCGAATCACAAATGCAACACGCCACGAAATCCCGAACTAGGGTTCTTCTGCCCGCTCCTGGTGTTCCCGTGACATGAGCAGTTGACCATCGACTCTCTCTGGCAGAGTGATTCTTATGCCCCTGCAGACTTTCAATTATCGCCTCATTACTCGCAGTGACTTCGACGGCCTCGTCAGTGCCGCGCTGCTGCGTGAACTACAGATGCTCGACGACATTATGTTCGTGCATCCAAAGGATATGCAGGACGGTCTGATTGAGGTCACTTCGCGTGACATTATCACGAATCTGCCTTACGTCGCCAGTTGCCATCTTTGCTTTGATCATCATGCCAGCGAAGCGATTCGTAACGGCCAGACAATTCGCCAGAACTACATTCTCGACCCTGATGCCGATTCAGCCGCTCGCGTAGTCTACAACTATTTCGGTGGGGCGGCTCGCTTCCGACATATCAGCACAGAGATGATGGAAGCGGTCGACAAGTGTGACTCCGGCCGATTCTCTCGTGAAGACATTCTGTCCCCAAAGCGCTGGGACCTGCTGAACTTTGTGATGGATCCTCGGACCGGACTTGGTCGATTCCGGGATTTCCGGATCTCCAACTATCAACTGATGATGGCTCTGGTGGATTACTGCCGCAGTCACACAATCGAAGACATTCTGCATCTTCAGGACGTACGGGAACGAGTAGACCTTTATAACAGTCAGCGATCTGATTACTGCGACCAGGTGGCTCGCTGTTCCGGAATCTACGGCAACGTAGCAGTGATCGACCTTCGCTTTGAAGAAGTGATCTACTGTGGCAACCGATTCCTGTCTTATGCCCTGCTGCCAGAGTGCAATGTGTCAGTGCATCTGCTGAGAAGCCGGCAGCCCGGTATGACCGTGCTGGCCGTTGGCAAGTCGATCCTGAATCGCACCAATCCTGTTGAAGTCGGCCAACTGATGCTGAAGCATGGCGGCGGCGGTCACTCTGCAGCCGGAACATGTCAGATTCCATCCGATGATGCCGATGCATTGCTGCCGGAAATCGTCGAAGCCCTGAATCAGAGCATTGACATTATTGCGGAGAATCCCCTGCTGGCGGCGTTGGCCCGATAATACCATCGCAAAAAAACGGCTGTCCGACGTTGCCATCGGACAGCCTGGGAGGATTGATCAGTGGATCGCTCCAAAGATCAGCAGTGACTCCCGATCCAGTCACCTCCTGACGAGGCAGATGAACCGCACCGTTTCGGGATGACTGGTTCAATCAAACATCAATCAGATCTTCACAGCCTTGACGGTGCGAATGATCTCAGCAGCAACCTTGTAAGGGTCAGCGTTAGACGCTGGGCGTCGGTCTTCGAGCCAGCCCTTCCAGCCATTCTGAACAGTCGCTACCGGAATACGGATCGAAGCACCACGGTCAGAAACGCCGAAGCTGAACTTGTCGATAGACTGAGTTTCATGCTTGCCGGTCAGACGCATATGGTTGTCAGC